>JAEDJU010000135.1 GCA_016296195.1 Candidatus Methanomethylophilaceae archaeon
GGTGAGGTCGTCACAACCGTTGCCACGTCATCCGTCGTCGGGGATGTAGTCGAGGCAGAGGGTGGAACAATGGCATACACCGCGGTGGGTTCGCCGGTCGTGGCACGCAGGATGATCCAGGACAAGGGGATCTTCGGAGGGGAGGAGAACGGAGGGTTGATCTTCTCGGACCATCAGTTCTGCAGGGACGGTGCCATGGCTGCGGCGAGGATGCTGGAGGCAATCGCCAAGCACGGACCGATACAGGAGCAGGTCGACACACTTCCCAGATACTGCACCGTGAAGGAGGCCGCTGTCTGCACGGACGATGTCAAGCCCCTGATCGTCGATAGGATGGCCGAGAGGCATCAGGACCTCAGGTTGAACACAGTTGACGGTCTGCGCATCGATTACGATGACGGATGGGTCCTCCTGAGACCTTCCGGGACGGAGCCCAAGTTCAGGATATACTCCGAGTCGAAGGATCCTGAGGTGGCACGTGCCCGTGCGGAGCAGTTCAAGGCGGAGTTCGCGGAGATCGTCGAGGAATTGGGGTCTTGATTCATCATAAGTGGATTGAAATGGCGATACCATGAGGTTTCGACACATTTTCATACATGTATGTGCGTTTTCACGTGTTTACATGAAAATGTGTCGAAATTAGGACTGTTTTTTCTACCGAGGTAGATTATGGTAGCAAATGGTAGATTCCGGTAGATTCCAAGGGAACTCCTGAGGGCCTTGTTTGGGATCGAGACGGCCTCCTTTTCGTATACATCATAGATACAGTCCTGAACAAGGATGTTCGCAAGGTCATGTCATCGGTTCATCCTGAACAATAACGATTATTCATCAATGTGATCCAGTCCAGTCCATTCTGATGTGAATCAAGATTATTGAATCCTACCGAAAGTGCTATTTATACCACCTTTATACGAAGCGCCGATTAACATGCACTGGGCAGACGTAGTAGCGAAGGAGGTGGCCGAGACCTGCGATCATCCGCTGATCGCCACGGGAATCAGCCCCACCGGTATCATCCATGTAGGAAGTCTCAGGGAAGCGATCACGGGGGAATCCGTGCGCAGCGCCGTCGAAGGTATGGGCAAAGAGGTCAGGCTCATCTATCTCATCGACTCCTTCGACCCCCTCAGGAAAAGGTACGATTTCCTCCCTCCCGAGTACGAGAAGTACGTCGGAATGCCCATCTCCAGGATCCCCTGTCCCTGCGGAAAGCACAGGAACTACGCTCACCACTTCGTGCAGCCCTTCCTGGACGCAGTCGACTCCCTCGGGGTACACTGCGAGATCATCTGGACCCACGAGCTCTACGAGCAGGGCAAATTCACCGAGTGCATCGACATGGCCATGAGGAAGAGGGAGCAGGTCATCCAGATCCTCCACGAGGTCACCGGGAAGGAGGCCAAGGCGGATTACGCTCCGTACAACCCCATCTGCGAGGAGTGCGGAAGGTTCGCCACCCCCCAGTTCGACAACTACGAGTTCCCGTACATGTGGTACGAGTGCTCCTGCGGACACTGCGGAAAGGTGGATATCCGCAAGGGAGAGGGAAAGCTCACATGGAGGCTGGAGTGGCCCGCCAAGTGGATGATCTTCGGAACATCCGCGGAGCCCTTCGGAAAGGACCATGCGGCTGCCGGAGGATCCTACGATTCCGGAAAGAGGATCGTGTCCGAGATCTACGGCGGAAAGGCACCCTACCCCATCCCCTACGAGTTCGTCCAGCTGAAGACCGGAGGAGTGACACAGCAGATGCACAAGTCCCTCGGATGCTCCGTCACCGGACTTGATGCCATCGGTATGACCCCTCCCGAGGTCCTCAACTACCTGTTCCTCAGGGTGAACCCCTCCAGGGCCATCGATTACGATTACGGTATGGGAACCCTGGACATGGCGGACGAGTACGACAGGATGGAGAGGCAGTTCTTCGCCGGGGAGTGGACCGAGGCGGAGGAGAACTCCGTCAGGGCCTACGAGATCGCACAGCACAACCACGTGCCCAAGCAGATGCCCCTGCAGATCCCCTACAGGCACCTCGTCAATGTGGCTCAGATGACCACCGACTTCGACGGTGTCATCGAGGTGCTGTCCAGGACAGAGGACATGTCCAAGGCCACCCCGGAGGACCTGGAGAGGCTTAAGCGCAGGGTCGAGTGTGTCAGGTTCTGGCTGAACGGATTCGCCCCCGACCAGGTGAAGTTCTCCATCCAGCAGTCCATTCCCGCCGGTATCGAGCTGTCCATGACCGAGAAGGCGTTCTTCCAGGCTTTGGTCACAAGGATGAACGACTGCAACTGGGATGCGGAGACCATCAACAAGATCGTTTCCGATGTCGCCAAGGAATCCCCCGTGGGATCCAAGGGTGCCTACAAGGCCATGTACAAGATCCTGATCGGTAAGACCGCGGGACCCAGGCTCGGATCCTTCCTGGCCAGCATGGACAAGAAGTTCGTCATCAACAGGCTGATCCAGGCTTCTGTCTGATCCTGAAACACGATCAACAGACGGTCGGATCCGAGGGGGTTCGGCCGTCATCCTTTCTTCTTCATCGTTCCGTATCTTCCGGGACCGTTGCCGTTCGCATGATCAATCGATACGGTTATTACACATCCCACCCTAATGACCTCCATGGAACTGGACAGCAAGGTCTACGTCGTGGGAACCCTGGTGGGTATCCTTCTAAT
This sequence comes from Candidatus Methanomethylophilaceae archaeon, assembly GCA_016296195.1. Taxonomy (GTDB): domain Archaea; phylum Thermoplasmatota; class Thermoplasmata; order Methanomassiliicoccales; family Methanomethylophilaceae; genus Methanoprimaticola. The sequence goes on from JAEDJU010000135.1 coordinate 2,685, forward strand.
GCTGGGGTCTTTCGTATCCTACGTCATCACCCCCTCCAAGCCGATGATCCTGCTGTTCTCCGTCGGATTCATCCTCCTGGTGCTGGGATACATCCTGGTCTACAGGGAGAGTCGCGGTTTCATCAGACAGTACGAGACATGTCAGAGGGTGGAGGACGAGAACGGTTTCCTCCTGGTCCTGGATGAGGACTACGTCCCCTACGACAATCCCGCCACCATAGAGGATTTGAGGGAGTGATCCCGGTGCCGTGTCTCAACCCCCAGATTCTGTATCTTTTCTTCGAATCGGCCAACATGCACAGGTGGAACGACCATCTGCGTCCCGTGGACCTTACAGAGTTGGACAAGCAGGCCCACAAGGCAGCCATCGCATGGGTCCTCGGTATGTTCGAGGAGAAGGGTGGTAACAGGATCGATTGGAGGATGTTGATCGAGCACTGCATGTTCGCGTTCATACAGCGTTCCGTGCTGACGGACCTGAAGCCCCAGGTCTTCCACAGGATAGTGGAGGAGAGGAGGGAGCAGGTGAACGCCTTCGTGCTGTCGGAGTTCGACAGGATAGTTCCCGATTCAGACTCTTCGTTCAGGGAGAGGTTCTCCGAGTACCTGTCATCTGATATGGATTCCAGGGAGGATGCGGTGATACGTGCCGCGCATTATCTTGCGACACGTTGGGAGTTCGACCTCATCTACGATTCCAACCGTTCCCTATATGGGATAGATGCCACCAGGAAGGAGATCGGGGACCAGATCAGCCAGCATGTGGACCTCTTCGGAGTCAGGGAGATCCTCTCGACGACGAGCGAGGCGTTCAACTTCATAGATCTGATAGGGCAGCTGAGGTTCCAGCAGCGCTGGGCAAGGACTCCCCGCATACCGAAGACCACCGTCCTCGGACATTCGCTGATGGTTGCGAACATGATGTTCCTCAGGGATCTGGACAAGGGTGTGGATGATGACCAGATCTACAACGACTTCTACACCGGACTGTTCCACGATCTTCCGGAGGTCCTGACGAAGGATGTCATCTCCCCGATAAAGGTGAATGTAGATGGTCTTGCGGCGATATTGGAGGATTACGAGAGGGACCTGGTGGAGTCCAGGATCCTACCTCTGATAGAGCCGGAGTGGCATGACAGGTTCAGGTTCATGGTGTACGAACCGTTCACCGATGCGGTCCATCCCGTGTACGGGAGGAGGGACGGTTTCGACCTGAAGTCGTGCGATCTGATGGC
>JAEDJU010000136.1 GCA_016296195.1 Candidatus Methanomethylophilaceae archaeon
CGAGAATCTGAGAGTTATCATCCAACAGAAGGAATCGGAGATCATCGAGTTGAAGGGTCGTATCAGGATTCTGGAATCCCAATGCAAACGTGATGCCGAGAAGATGGACCGGATACGGTCCATCATAGAAAGTAAGTGAAAATGCCATGATGATCGGATCCTGTGACGAATGCAGCCGTGTGCACGATCTCGAGATGGAGATAGCACGTCTCAACGAAGTCATCGCATCGTTACAGGAGGAACTCAAGGAATCTGTCCGCAAGAACAGGATGGATTCCTCGAACAGTTCCAAACCTCCGTCATCCGATGGTTACAGGAAACCGAAACCCGTCAGTCTCCGTGAGAGGACTGGTCGCAGTCCGGGCGGCCAGCCCGGACACAAAGGCCACAACATGACAATACCCCATTTACCGGATAATTCTGTCGAACATTATCCGACGGAATGCAAGGGATGTCCAAGATTCGATGAATGTCGCTCCCAATCCGCTTTCGAATGCTCAGAGAGCCGTTTCGTAGTCGATGCTGTGATGTTGACAACGGTCACCGAACATCGCAGAATAGATGTGATATGCCCTATGGCAAAGGATGATGACAACAAGATGTCAGGATCCTTCCCGGAGAATGTGAAAGCACACGTGCAGTATGGCGATTCATTCGATGTGGTGGCCGGACTCATGGACACTTATGGTGCCATGAGTGATTATCGCATCAGCGAGCTGATGCGTGCCTTCTTCGGAGTCACACTATCTCCTGGAACCGTCGTATTCATGACGAAAAGGTGTGCAGAGAAGGTCGGACCTGCCTTAAAGGGCATTCGTGAGGCCATAATCGAAAGTCCGGTCGCCATTTTCGATGAAAGCGGTGCAAGAACGGACGGAGAATTGGGGTGGGTGCACACCTCTTCCACCGATCAGTTCACCTATCTGACCCTGAGTCTGAAACGTGGAACTATCGGGATCGAGGAGAATGGTGTCCTTCCACAGTTCAACGGTGTGGCCGTGCATGATTGTTGGTCACCGTACTTCGGATACGAAAACATCAGACACGCGGTCTGTTGTGCCCACATCCTGAGAGAACTCAAAGGCATCGAGAGCTTTGAACCAGACCATAGGTAGCCGGGTATGTTCGAGCATCTCCTCCTCTCGATGAAATCTGCCAAGGAGTATGCCCAGGAGAGAGGTATCGACCACTTGACCGACATGGGGTGGGATTACTACGATTGGTTCTATGATTTCACCCTGTAGATGGCGGACAAAGAATGCCCGCCACCTCCGGAGCCGATCGTCAAACGCAGAGGACGTAGGAAAAAGGGCAAGGAACGTTCATTGATCGAACGTCTCGATGATCTGAGGGATCAGATAACCCTGTTCGCGAAGGATTTCAGGGTACCATTCGACAACAACCAAGCGGAACGCGATATCCGCAATGTGAAGACCAAGGTCAAAGTCTCAGGATGTTTCCGTTCCAGCGAAGGCGCTCAAGACTACCTTGACATCACATCCTACCTGATTATCGCAAGGAAGCACAAGATCAGGATGGTCGATGCCATGAGGTCTGCTTTCGATGGCAATTACGACATCATTTTCAGAATCACGAGGTGACTCGTGATTCTGAGTCATTGTATAACAAGTAGTCCTGAATAGTTACCGCATCCGATGATACACCGACATGGCCACCGACCCGACGGAGCAGATGAGATACCACATCCTGGAGATGGACACCTACAACCTCGCCGAGCAGGCTGGGATGTTCTGCGATGCCATGAACGACATCCTGTCATCCTCCGGGAGGATGTTCCCAGGATCGGAGTTCACATTCGCATACGACGAGCCTTACGAGGTGTACTTCGAGTGGTTCTTCGGTGATGTCAAGGCGGGACTGACGTTCACCGCCGACCGTGACGACTCCGAATGGTTCGTCAACTCCGGTGAGAACATGAGGCGCAGGATGCGCATGCGGATCGGGGATGATACTCCCTGTTCCGCGGAGAGGTTCGTGGACGAGGTCTTCTCCGCACTGGACACCTGTGGGAACTGAGATCAGAGGTAAAGGACGTTCATACATCCGTTCCTTTCAACAATCTCAGTCTCGACACCGAAGACATCCCTGATGGAACCCACCGTGAGGACATCGGTAGTCTCCCCGAAATCGACGATACGACCATCAGGAGGACCCTGTCACAGTAGCGCATTGCCAGGTTTATATCGTGGATTATCGCACACGCACTGATTCCCCTCTCCTTGACGATTGACCGGACCATGTTCATGACCTCAATCTGGTAACGTATGTCGAGGTTGCTCGTGGGTTCGTCCAGGAGCAGTATCTCCGCCTGCTGTACCAATGCACGGGCGATCAGCGTCCTCTGCACCTGTCCGCTGCTGAGCTCGTTGAACCTCTTGTTGGCCAGGGGGATGAGTTCCATCCTCTCCAACTCCCTCCAGACAAGTTCGTCATCCTCGGTGGGCTGGTTCCACATACCATGGGGTGCCCTTCCCATCATCACGACCTCGAAGACGGTGGGCATGGACATGTTGGAACCTGCGTTCTGAGGCACGTATGCAAGGTTCCTGGCGATCTCCATACGGGTCATGGACCTCACATCGGTTCCGTTCACCAGTATCCGGCCGACCTTCGACTCCAATATGCGATTGAGGCATTTCATGGTGGTCGTCTTCCCGGAACCGTTCGGTCCGACTATACCGATGACCTCCGAACCGCGGATGTCGAAGGCTATGTCCTCGATCGTCAGATCGCTTCCGTATCCGAATCCCAAATCCTCAACAGATAACATCTCGATTGGATTATACATCCAACTATTAATATCACTATCTATATCATCGAGACATGAATCAGAAGGTTCTGGCAATGGCGGCCGTGATCATCATCGTGGTTGCAGGCTGTGCCGTCGTCATCTCCTCCATCGGAGGGGATGACCCGATCCGTTTCGACAGTTCCCTGGAGATCTTCGGGAACGCGAACGGCGACAGCAGATTGGACTCCGACGATGCGTCCATGATAGACAGATACATTGAGATGAATGAGAAAGGGGACTCCACGGGTATGAAGGAACTCGAGATAGACCTGACATTCGCCGATGCTAACGGCGACGGGAAGGTCGACTCCGAGGACAGCAAGCTCGTGAAGGACATTCTGGACCGCAAGGAGGGCGTCAAGATCAGGATGCTCGACGGAAAGGGCAACCCCAAATCCATCACCATCCGTGATGAGTACGTCCTCGCCAGCGATTACACCACCAACGCAGAACTCGTCAACATCCTCGGAGTGGTTGACCAGGTCGTCGCCGTGGACAAGGCCATATTCTCCATGAAGGACTTCTACATGGCCAACTGCCCGAACAAGGACAAACTCGTCAACTACGGGAACCAGAACAGCTCCACGGTCAGCGTGGACCTGTGCACCCAGGCGGGTGTCAACCTCTGGCTCTGTCAGACCGACTCGTACACGGACATCAAGGCCAACGCGGTCGGGGAGGCAATCTATCTCGGACTCACCACATCCCTGAGTGGGAAGCCATCCGAGTCCACTTGCGGCCAGGCCATCCTCAAGGCGGGATACATATTCGACAAGGTCCAACGTGCGGAGGAGTACGTCTCATGGCTCGACGGGATCTACAATTCCATAAACGAGAAGACGAAGGACCTGAAGGACTCCGAGAGGCCGAAGGTCCTGATGACCTACTATGGCCATTACATGCTCAACCAGTCTACCAAGACCATCTACGCCTACACCAACTCCTACCTCGATGCACAGGCGGCGGAGCTTGCCGGTGCAAGGAACATCATCACCGGCCACACATCCGATTTCACATCATCCATCAACCTCAGCCTCGAGAAGATGGCCGATTGGGAGGATGAGATCGATTACGTCATGGTGAGGACCATCTACCTC
>JAEDJU010000137.1 GCA_016296195.1 Candidatus Methanomethylophilaceae archaeon
AGGACATCTTACCAACATCTCTACCGCCGGCCCTGTCGATGATGTCGGACCGGGTGATGAGACCTCAAGCGCGACGGTACTGGGGGAACATGTCCCTGAACACGACCGCATCCTTCTCGATCAACGGGGATTCACAGATGAACGTGCACTCCTGCTTGGAATCCTGGAGGATATCGGCGAGTATCTGCATGTCGGGCTCCTTGGTCTCCAACGGAAGGTGGGAGATCTCTCCCTTCTCCCCGTACTTGATGCAACTGATGTGGAAGTGTGCGATGTCACCGCAGAGTGGGAAGAACTGGTCTATCAGCTCCCTCATATCCTGCTCCGTCTTGAGACGTCCGCGACCGCGGGCATGTACATGTGCGACGTCGAGGACGGGACGGACCCCGTCGACCTCGTCCATGACCTTGCCTATCTCATCGAGGGTGCCGAACTGCCCCAGCTTGCCCATGGTCTCCACACCCAAGATGACGTCCTTGATCCCCTCGTCATCCAGCATGTCCTTGCACTTGGACAGACCGGCGACGACGGATGGGAGTGCCGTCTCGGGTGATTTACCGTAGGATGCGGCATGGATCACGATGATGTACGCACCGAGGTTGTGTGCGGCACGGGCGGTGTCCATGACCCAACCGATGCTCTTCTCACGGGTCTCGTCGGAATCCGAGTTGAAACTGATGAAATAGGGGGCATGACAGCTGAGCCTGATGTCCAAGGCCTTGGCCTTGGCACCCACTTCCTGCGCCCTCTCGGGTTTTATGCGAGCCCCACGGACGAACTCGACCTCCAATGCGTCGAGACCTAGGCTTCTAGTGTATTCCAAAGAACCTTCCGGCGTCTTTCCTGCCGAGGGATATCCTGCGGGACCGAATCTCATGCCCGCTGCGAAGACGTTCACAGTGATAAGACTCGCGCCATGTTTATGGCGATGCAGGGAATCATCCCCCGCATGAAGATCAAGATGGACATCTCCCTGGACCCGACCCTGGGCTGCGGACAGGCCCACAGGTGGAGGAAGGAGGGGGATGTCTGGACAGGAGTCCTCGGGAATGAGATCGTCGAGATGAGGCAACTGCCCGACGGGGTGGAAGTCACGGGATCCGAGAGGAGATCGGAGATCGAGAGGTACCTCGGAGGAGAGGATGACCTGGAGACGATCATCGACTCCATATCCAAGGCCGATCCGTACGTGGCGGGACTCGCGTCCAACTGTCCCGGAATGAGGATACTCCGTCAGGAACCGTGGGAGTGTCTGGCGACATACGTACTGGCCACGAATGCCAACGTGGCACGCATCGGGAAGATGGTGGAGTCGGTGTGCAACCACTTCGGAACGGACCTAGGAAGGAGACACGCGTTCCCCACACCGAAGCAGATCCTCGACAAACAGGAGGAGCTTCCAGAATGCAGGCTCGGTTTCAGGGAGGACAGGTTCCTGATCCTGGCGGAAAGGGTGGAGACGGGTGATCTGAATCCGTACGCCATGAGGGATCTGGACTACAGGGAGTGCGTCTCCGCCCTGAAGGAGATCAAAGGGGTGGGACCGAAGGTGGCCGACTGCGTCGCATTGTTCGCATTCGAGCACATGAACGCCTTCCCGGTGGATGCCAGGATACAGAAGGTCATGGAGAACATCTACGGAGTGACTGGAAGCTATACCACCGTCTCCGAGTACGGCATGAGGAAGTTCGAACCGTACGCGGGATACGCGCAGGAGTTCCTCTATCACGCGAAGTTCATAGAATCATGAAAATAGGATGGAAGATCCCATGCATCAGGACTGGAGGTCCTTGATGCTGGAGCAGGCGCACTTCGGCGGGGGGTTCCCCGTCTGCGCCTTGTAGATCATGGCGAGGAGGCCGATGTGCTTGACAACCCCGCACAGCCTGCACATCTCCACGGAGAAATCGCTCTTCTCCTCCGCGATGAGGGATGCGGAGACCTTGATCTCCTCGATGAACTTGGGATACATGGGACTCTCCTCGATGATGGAGTTGTCCCCCCTCTTCTTCTTAAGGTACTGGGAGATGGCGGCGTCCGTCACTCCGAACTTCCTGGCGACCTCTGCCTGTGTCATTCCATGTGTGTAGACGAGTTCCTTCGAAACCTCTCTCCTTATCATGGGAAGGACGTACCAAACAACGAGCTCGCAGGGAATCTTCATGGTAATCCCGACATCGTAACGATTATTAAATCTTATTAGAGACGACCGGCGGGGGGTCATGCCCCCGGGTTGACCTTGATGTAGAACTCGGAAACGTCCCAGTCCTCATCCTCCCTCTGACGTTCGCTGTCCAACCTCATTCCAACGGACTGTGCCGCCTCCCTGAGGATACGGTCCGCACGGTCGGTACCCTCGAACTCCTCGACCTTGGCTCCCGAGGAACAGACCTTGCCCTTGAAGGAACCGACTATCTTGGTACCGCTGATTATGACGGACTTCGTGGATCCGACCACCCTCTTGATGTGGTCGCGCATGTAGACGTGGAGGTTGTCCTGACTGTTGAGGACGAAGGAACCGAGGAACCTGTTGGAACCCTTACCGACATCCTCCGAAAGCATCCACCTGAGGGTGGGGTCGTCCCTTAGGAAGAATCCCTTCTTCACGAAGCCCTCGGCCTCCAGGTCCCTCAGGATCCTCCTGACAACGGACATCCTGCCGGCCACGAACGATGACAGGTTCTCCGCGGAGAACACTCCGAAATCCAGGAAATGCATCTTCGCGATCTCCAACATGGCATCGTAGGGATCCATGTCCTTCAACTGCACCAGATTGTAATTGGAATCGGAATCCTGATAGACCACAGAGTACCTCGACAAATCCGACAACGCATCGGATGTGCGGTCGGGACCGTATGTGGAGTGTTCGATGATGTCCTTCTTGGATATGGGCTGCCTGTCCTTGATCATCGATATTATGTCCCTGGCGACGGAATCGGGGACGTAGGCCTTCTCGGCACGGAACAGATATGCATGGTCGAAGTCGGTGTAGCCCTGGAACGGAGGTGACAGGACCATCTTCATGGTGTAGCCCTTCTCCATCTGCTTCTTCATGGTGGTCCTCTCGGCCACACGGGTCAGTAGCTCCTGGTCTCCGCGGATGTAACCGCGCTGTGTAATGGCGGCGGTGGCAGTGGGGTACTTGGAATCCTTTCCGACCCTCTGCTTGTTGAACACATAGCTCAGGAACTCGTTACCGGACATTGTCCAAGGTACGTAGTCCCCCTTGGCGTAGAATCCGTTGATCATGTGGTACCCATGATCCGTCAGCACAGATGCCATGTCCTCCTCCAGATCGGCCACATCCTTGTTGAGGACCTCCCTGATACGGACGATGTCGATGCCCCTCATGCGGTAGAATCCCATCATGGCGTCGATGGCCTCGAGCACCTCCCCGAAGAGTTCGGGGGAATCCATGTCCATGGCACGGATCTCTATGCATCCGGACATGCTCCACATCTCCAATGCACCGACGACCATGTTCCCGCGGACCAGAGGGTAGATCCACTTATCACCGTAACGTGAGGAGATCTCCGCCCATTTGGACCCGAGGTCCGGGTCGAAGAGGGAGAGCACCCTTATCGGGTACCTGACCTCGGGCACATGCTCCAGATTGGGTATCTCCTCCGGCATCACGAACATCGATGTGTTACCCTCACCGACCGAAATGGTGACCGCACCCGCCTCGATGGCCAGACGCTCGATCTCGTCCAGGGGTATATCCACTATGAACCTGAGGGCGGTGACGGGTATCGGGCCGTAGGCCCTGATGGCCTGCACCAGCAGGTCCTTGGCAGGGTCGCCCTCGGCCTCTCCGGGACGGAACACTGCGTAGGTGTTCTCGGTGCCCCAATCCTCCTTCTCGTCGAAATCACGAATGACCCTC
>JAEDJU010000138.1 GCA_016296195.1 Candidatus Methanomethylophilaceae archaeon
ATGGAGCGAGATGATGTTCCTATGGAGACGGTGATATCACGTCCGCAGGGAACCGTCACCGAAGGTTGATCGAAAACGTCGGAAGTCCCATGTGATGAACGGCATCGATCACCGAAAACAAGCATACTTCCAGAACACGGTGATGGCGATAATAGTGGGATGGGGATCTCTCCCCACCCCTTGTTTCAAAGGTTTCACTCCGCGTCCTTAGACTTACCGGCCATGAACTTCGGACACTTCCAGTTCCAATCGCCGAGCAGGTGCATGACCGCGGGCACGATGTAGGTACGGACCACCAGTGCATCCACCAGGATGGCGAAGCACAGGGCGAATCCGAACTGCTGCATCATCACCATGGATGAGAGCATCAGGGTACCGAAGGCGCCTCCCATGATCAGTCCGCAGATGGTGATGACGGAACCGGTGTGGGTGACCGCCTGGTGGATGGCCTCGTCGTTGCTCAGTCCGCGTGCCTTGACGTTCTCCTTGATCCTCGTTGTCAGGAGGATGTCGTAATCCATTCCCAGTCCGAGACAGATGACCAGCAGGATCAGGGGGATCAGCCACATGACCTCTCCGCCGAGGACGTTCACGAACAGCACATGGGTCATGGCCAATGTCCAGCAGATGGACATCAGGATGGTCAGCACGGACCTGAAGGGGATGGTGTACGACCTCATAACAACGAACAGCAGGATGATGATCAGCACCACGACCAGCAACTCGATGTTGTTGAACTCGCCGCTGATGACCTCGGAGACCTCGAACATGACCACGGCGCTACCGGTGATCCACTTCTCGGTGACGATGGAATCGTTGGCCGCCACATAATCATCGACACAACCCCTCACATGGGAGATGGAGTCCATGGATGTGGGGGACATGGCGGATGCCTTGGTGGCCACGGACAGCTTGATGATGTCCGCTCCTCCCTGGACGATCTCCCCGTCCTGCACGTAGGAACCTCCGAGGATACCTCCGGAGCAGTTCACGATGTAGTCGATCATGGGTCCACCCTGTTTGATGATCATACCGTTGGCCATGATGGGGGCCTGTTCCGCGGGGACACCCTGCTGGATGAGCGCGGAGATGTATGACTTCTGCATCTCGGGGATCACCGCCTCCAGATACTGGGAGACGGTGGCCGGGGCGACGGAGACCACATAGTCCAGGACGGCTCCGGTATCGGTCGGATCCACCTTGCCGGATGCCATGGCATCGGCCACCTCCTCGTTCCACTCGTACGGCATCAGGACGTAGGCTATGTTGTCATCCTCCATGATGGATGATGACAAGGACGTCAATGAAGGTCTGATGTCGTTGGTCCAGGCCTCCGACCATATCAGGACATTGGAACCGGACTGGGGATCCACGGTTATCGTGGCGATGTCCTCGTTGTAATCGAGGATCACATAGTCGGGCATGAGCAGACCCTGGTTCGCATAATCTCCGATGAGGTCCATTCCCTCACCGGATTCACCCGTCTGCATTGCACCCGTCATGTCATAGGATGTCTCGGATGTGAAGACGAGATAGGCTGCGGGGACAGTGAGCAGAAGTGCCGCCAGGACGATGACCTTGGCGTGCTTCATGGAGAACCTGGAGGATGCCTCGAAGTACCTCTGTCCCACACGTCCGCATGCGGCGTACCATCCCTTCGTCGCCTTTCCGCCCTCCTGATAGGCCTTCATGGTGGAGGGCCAGAAGATCCTGTCACCCACCAGTGCGAGCACGGAGGGGATGAGGGTCAGTGCCGCGAGCAGCGCGACGAGGATTCCCAACGCCAGGCAGATACCCATGGTGGAGACCATGCTGAAGGAACAGATGGACATGGCACCGAATCCGATGATGACCGATGCACCCGAAACGGCGATGGACTCCCCTGCCCAGACGACGGCCTGGTGGAGGGCCTCCTCGTGGGGCTTGCCGGAGCGCAGCTCCTCCCTGTACCTTGCGATTATGAAGATACAGTAATCGCAACCGGCACCCATCATGGAGACCAGCAGCATCATCTCGGTGATGAAGAAGATGTTGAACAGATGTCCGAGACCGTAGATCAGTCCGAGGACCACCACGAACGCGAACCCGATGGTGAGCGGAGGTGTGGCGGATGACACGAAGGACCTGAAGAACAGTCCCACCAGGAGAAGGATCAGAAGGATGGTGAAGGGATCGATACGGGAGATGTCCTGGGCGGCGCCGGTGGACATGTCGTACATCATCGCGGTGTTACCGGTGAGGTAGACATCCACCTCGTACTCGCCGTTGATGGTTCCAGCGAACTTATCCTCCACATCGTGGATGAAGTCCCTGAGGAGGGGCGTGTCGTTGGTCCCGTCTATGTCCAGTTCGGGGTTGTAGACGGCACCTATCATCAGGATTCCGGAACCGTCGTCCTTCTCCTGCGGGGCCATGGCCATGAACGCCATGAGCTTCTGTTGACCGTCCTCATCCAGGTACTCGCCCAGTGAGGCGTTGAGCATCTCCAGGAGACCCTGTGCCTGCATCAGACCGTTCTCGTCGTCGTAATGCATCACGATTATCGGTACCGATGAGACATCGGCATCCGAGCTCGGGAAATACTCGGAGATCACACCGAATCCCTGCATGGACTCGGAGTTGGGATCTGCCATGTCGTTGGTGTCATAGCTCATGACTGATCCCGATTTGATCGCGAAGGGGACCGCCACCAGCAGGATGATGACCCACAGGACCATGATGAGCTTGGCATGCTTGACGATGGCGTCAGCTAGCCTGTCGAATATCATGCAGTTCGCATAGGACGAGGTATTTTAAAAGGTGGGTTTCGCCCTTCGGGACAACGGAACCATGTTGGTGATTTCGGGGTGCTCGGGGAGACAATCTCCACAATAGGGTTGTTAGATTGCATTATAATTGTTCATATAATATTGGATTCTAAGGGTTCCTGGGGCTGACGGCAACCAGCCCCAGGAGGAACATCATGCAAGACAAAGCAGATGATGATTCCGTCTGGAGGATCATCCTCCCTGATGTAACGAAGATTCTAGACTTCGTCGCATCAGTTGCAAGATTACTGGAAATAATCTTGCAGAGATGAACAAACTGTGGCATTACGCCCATCCGCATACACCTGCGGATGTTTCATCTCTAAGATGTCCTTCTAGAAATGATAACAACAAAGAAGTATATAATCTGGACGTCAAACTCTTAGACTCGTCGATTCTTCAATCAGGAAAGGAAAGACTCCCGAGAACGTTTGCAGCCGATCCCTGGAGGTAACCATGCATGATGGATGAGAGCCCTCGGATCCACCTCGACGTGAACTGATCCTTCCGTATCACTTCGAAAGTATGGTTACGGAATGCATCCGGAGACCGATCATGCGTACAATCGCCGGCCATCACCGGCATTCGATCCCCAGATTATTCTTAATGTAGTGAAAGACAAACTAGTATATAATATGGTTATCACATAATTGATGGGAGATTGTGGATGGGGTTGGGGGCCGTCTGCAACCGGCCCCAGGTGAGTTATCATGAGTAAATCATAGAATGACAACCCCATCCTGGAGGACTATCCTCCCTGATGTGACGAAGATTCTAGACATATTGCATCAGTTGCAAGATTACTAGAGATAATCTTGCAGAGATGAAAAACAGTGACACTGCGCCCATCCGCATAGATCTCCTGCGGATGTTTCCATCCCTTGGGTTTTCCTCCATATCATATAACAACAAATGAGTATATAATATTGGTGTAAAAATACAGATACTTTCAACGATATCTGGGCAAACATCGATAAGATGACCGGAACCTCCGAACGCAAAATCGAAGACAGAGGTCCCATTGAGAAAGGAGGGATCTTATGACCTC
>JAEDJU010000139.1 GCA_016296195.1 Candidatus Methanomethylophilaceae archaeon
CCTTGCCATTTCGACGGATTGGATGAAGTCGGAGCCGGGCGATAGGGTGACGGAGGAGGGGCAGGTGATATCCGGGATGATGGGTTCGGATGCCTTTCCGATGAGGTCCATGATGAGTTCCTTCTCCTCTTCGGGCGGCATCACCCGTCCCCGACAGATTATCTTCAGCTCCCTTGTGACATGGTTCTCCTCGAGTATGATGTCGAAATCCGCCAGTATGAATCCCGGGATGCTGGTGTCTGGGTGTTCGGATTGGATCCCGTGCATCTCCAGTCCCTGGTCGTAGGTGATGAATCCCATCAGGGTGCCGTCCACGATACCATCCAACGTTCCGATGAGGTCGGAGTCGGAGGGGGTGTGTATCCTGTACGGGGCCATCCCCAGATACGACCTCGTACCGAGGTCGTTCCTCATGGAGGAATCGAGGAATACGGTGTCCCCGCGGTCCATCTTCGAGTATATCCACAGCAGAGGGGTGTATGGGAGATTCACCTTCTCCATCTCTCGGCCTCCCTCAGGAAGTTCCCTACGATCCTATCACCGTCTTCGGTAAGGAAGGATTCCGGATGGAACTGCACTCCGTAGGTGCATTCTCCCGTCACCGACACGGCCATGACATCCCCTCTGTCGTCGTAGGCATCTATCCTGATCTCTTTCGGAAGGTCCACCGTCTCCACATTCAATGAGTTGTACCTCACCGCCTTGAAGGGACGGTCAATCCCGGAGAACAGTCCCTCTTTTGTCAGAGGGGACACCGTCACAACCTTCCCATGTACGGGTTCCTCACCTTTGGATACCATTCCGCCCAATGCGGAGCAGATGGTCTGATGCCCGAGGCACACCCCCAGGATGGGGACCTTGCCATGGAACCTCTCGAAGACCCTCCAGGATCCCCTGTCCGGAGTGGGATGTCCGGGTCCGGGTGACAGGACGATGGAATCGGGATCCATGTCCAGGATCCTGGGATCCTCCTCGTCCATGACGACCACATTCCCGTCCATGGACCTCAGCATGGCGACGAGGTTGTGGACGAAGGAGTCCCTGCAGTCGACGATGAGGATCATATCCCATCGTTATGCGAAGGTCCGATATGAACATCACCGGACCGTTCGGCGGAGGTCATCCTAAATAATCATTGACACCCTTCCATACCCCATGGCAAAGATGACTGTCACACGCAACCAATCCATCGCATTGGTTGCCACCGTCGTCATCGTACTGTGTCTGCTGTTCACATACCTGGCCGCGGACGACGGTTCCGACGACGGATTCAGATACGAAGAGGTCCCCGGCGACTATCTGGTGGTCACCACATGGGATCCGGACGGCGATTGCAGCACCCATAGGATGGCCCTGATCTCCGATCACGGGGAGAAGAGCATGTACATGGTCAGGACCTTCGGCGATATTCATAGGATGATCGAACTGGATCACGGATCGATTGCGAACATTCTGTATCACATCCCGGAGGATGCCGTCGTCGAGGGGAGGGAGACGGTGATTACGCCCATGGGGGTGTCCGAGTGCGATGTGTACAGGGACTCCGAGGGCAACAGGTACTGGGTCGAATCCCACGGTATGATCCTCCTCAAGGAGCAGTACGGATACACCACCAAGGTGGACATCACATCCCTTGCGGGATCGGAGATATCCGACATCACCCGCTCGAGGGCAGATGTCCGGGTGGATGACTACCTCGCCTTCAAGCTTGATGAGGAAGGGGAGGGAATGGTCGTCGTCTACGATGTCGATTCCATCGATGGGGATGGGAACTGCACCATTTCCATCTCGATAATCAAGAAGGAAGGCGTGACCACGGTCGAGAGGACCGTCGGATACGACAAGCTTCTGGAAATTATGGGATTCGGTTACGATTATTCCGACATGGAGTACGTTTGCGACGCCATGTTCACCACATCTTTCGGCACCATACCCTGCATCGTCTACGATGACGGAGACATCCTTTACTATGTGGGTGCGGAGGACGGTCTCCTGTACCGCTTCTCCGACGGAACCGTCAGTTACGAGGTCATCGGAACGTCCCTGGTTTCGGATGCCCCGATGTCGCACTACGACGGTCCCCTCGATGATATCGCTCCCGGAACGAGGTTCATGTACTCCTCCACGAGCACGGTCTACGAGGTCGACGGTTTCTTCATCGACAGCATCACCTCGCAGCTGTTCACCGTGACCGATGTGGACGGGAACAGGATCTCCTGCACTGTGTCCACCTATCCCGATGACAATCAATTCACCTATGTGGGCGGAGAGGAGAACCTTTGGAAGGGATCCATCCCGAACCCCATGAGCATCAACAGCGTCAAGGTGATATCCACACCCATGGGGAACAGGCTCTGCCTGGAGTACTCCGACATCCACTACACGCTGCACCTCATCGGACTGTACGATTCCGTGGAATACGGTTCGGAGTTCTTCCTCGGTGACATCCACACCACGAGGTGCCTCTCCGTGATGACCGCCACGGAGCTCACTAGGGATTCCGTCGGACCCATGGATGGCGATGTGATGATCTTCGATGACGGTACGGGCAAGGTGCAGCTGGGGATGTGCGTTCCTGACTATTTGACCTACACGGATTCCTCCTGGGATGTCGGCTTCATACCGATGGATCCGTGTTCTGATGTGGTCACGGAGACCATAGACACCGTCTACGGGGAGCTGGAGTGTTCCAGGTACACCGTAGATGACGGTGAAGTCACGGTCTGGATGTACGATCCGCTGCAGATCCCCATGAGGTTCGCCTTCGATGATGGCAGAACATGGGATCTGGAGTTCTCCAATCTCGGAATCGTTCTGGAGAGATGAAACCCATTCCCCCGTCTCACGACGGGGACAACCCTTCTTCCCATAATCGGATGCCGACCGCACATCTCTTATCGTGGTATCCGATGCACCGTTCCGTTGTGATACATCATGGCAGTCCAGCTCCGCATCATCAGACTCACCAAGGCCATAGACGAGGGTAACCATGCAGCCTACGAGCAGTTGAAGGCCCTGGCGAAGACGGATCCGGATGCCAGGCGTGTGCTGAAGACGGTGAAGGAACCCCCGAAGCCGGTGACGCGTGCCACAAAGGTCCCGGAGCCTCCCAAGCCGGACACCCATGAGCAGACCGTCACTAAGGCGCAGAAGGGCGATGCCTCGGCGATCGCACAGCTGAGGAAGAAGGCGGATTACGAGGATATCAAGGCACAGAACGCCCTGGGGATGCTGCTGATGGATTCCGATCCGGATGAGGCCAGGAAGTGGTTGATCCGTTCCGCGAAGCTTCCGGAGTCCATGGATGCCCTGAGGAAGATGGCCTTGAAGGGGGATGAGAAGGCCCTCAAATGGCTGGCGGAGAACGAATCATCGAAGAACCCCATCAGGCCGAAGTATGCGATGGATGTGAGGGAGCCGGTGAGGGACGAGCTGGGATACATCAGACCGCCGGTGAAGCACAAGAACCCCAGGATAGGGGACATCTTCAGGCTGAACGATGCCAAGCTCCAGACCGGGAAGAAGAACTCCATGGTGCTGATCAAGGAGATGAAGGGCAACTTCGTGACCGTGTGGTCGGTGACATTCGATCCCGGGAGACAGACCTGCACCAGGATAATGGAACCGTCCCTGGCAGGATTTGCCACGTCCAACGTGTATGTGGTGACTGAGATCACCAAGGTCTACAGCAAGGACAGCCTCATGGAGTACAGGGGATCGCTGGGGGAGCTGGATGTGAAGCAGTTCCGCTTGTCCGCTTAAGATCCTGATAATTCTTTGGATGAGAGGGTCTTCCTCATCCTCTTGAGGATACTATTGCTTATCCTGTATACGGCATAGGATGT
>JAEDJU010000140.1 GCA_016296195.1 Candidatus Methanomethylophilaceae archaeon
GGTCCTGCTGCAGGACCTCACCGGAGGAGCGGCAGTCACCGACCTGGCATCCATGAGGAACGCCGTCCAGGCCATGGGCAAGGACCCGGAGCTCATCAACCCCCTGGTCCCCGTCGACCTGGTCATCGACCACTCCATCAACACCGACTTCGCCGGAAGGGACGATGCACTCGAACTCAACGAGAAGCTCGATTTCGAGAGGAACAAGGAGAGGTACGCCCTCTTCAAGTGGGCCCAGAGGTCCTTCAAGAACTTCCGTGCCGTGCCCCCCGGGAACGGTATCTGCCACCAGGTCAACCTGGAGTACCTGTCCCCCCTGGTCCACGTGAAGGAGATCGATGGGGAAACGATCGCATACCCCGACTCGTGCTTCGGAACCGACTCCCACACCACACAGATCAACGGACTCGGAGTCGTCGGATGGGGTGTCGGAGGAATCGAGGCCGAAGCGGTCATGGTCGGACAGCCCAGCTACATGAAGCTCCCCGATGTCATCGGATTCAGGCTCACCAACAAGCTCAGACCCGGGATCACCGCCACGGACCTCGTCCTCACCGTCGTCCAGATGCTCAGGAAGAAGGGTGTCGTCGGAAAGTTCGTGGAGTTCTTCGGACCCGGATACAAGAACCTCTGTCTCGCGGACAGGGCCACCATCGCCAACATGGGACCCGAGTACGGTGCCACCATGGGATACTGCCCCGTTGATGAGAAGACCATCGAGTATCTCAGGCTCAGCGGAAGGGACGAGGCCCACATCGACACCATCGAGAAGTACATGAGGGAACAGACCATGTGGTACGAGGGCGAGCCCGAGTACACCGACACCCTGGAACTGGACCTCTCCACCGTGGAGCCCTGCCTCGCAGGTCACAAGAGGCCCCAGGACAGGATCCTGCTCTCCGAGATGAAGGAGAAGTTCGCGGAGACCCTGGATGCACTCGGCGTCAAGGAGCAGAAGAAGCCCGTAGCCGGACAGCTGGGAGACGGATCCCTTGTCATAGCTTCGATCACATCCTGTACCAACACCGCCAACCCCTCGGTCATGATCGCCGCGGGACTGGTCGCCAAGAAGGCCGCCGACCTCGGACTGAAACCCAAGGACTACGTCAAGACATCCCTGGCACCCGGATCCCGTGTGGTCACCGAGTACCTGAGGAACTCCGGACTCCTGGTCTACCTGGAGAAGCTGGGATTCCAGGTCTGCGGATACGGATGCATGACATGCATCGGTAACAGCGGACCCCTCTCCGACGAGGTGAGCAACACCATCAAGGCCAACGACCTCGCTGTGGCTGCGATCGCATCCAGCAACAGGAACTTCGAGGGAAGGATCCACCCCCTCGTCAAGGCCAACTACCTGGCATCCCCTCCCCTCGTGGTGGCGTTCGCCATCGCGGGACGTGTGGACATCGACATGGACATGGAGCCTCTGGCAACCGTCGATGGCAAGGACATCTACCTCAGGGACATCTGGCCCTCCGACGAGGAGATCCAGAAGCTCACCGAGCAGTACGTCACCAGGGCCACGTTCATCTCGAAGTACAAGGACATCTTCAAGGGATCCGCCAGATGGGACGCCGTCGAGTGCGAGGACTCACCCCTCTTCGGATGGGACGAGGCATCCACATACATCAGGAACCCCCCGTTCTTCGACGACATCTTCGAGGAGCCCGAGATCAGGAGCATCTCCAGGGCCAGATGCCTCGCCAAGCTCGGGGATTCCATCACAACCGACCACATCTCCCCCGCCGGAGCGTTCTCCGCCGAGTCCGATGCCGGAAGGTACCTGATCTCCAAGGGAGTGGAGCCCAAGGACTTCAACTCCTACGGATCACGCAGGGCCAACCACGAGATCATGGTCCGCGGAACCTTCGCCAACGTCAGGCTCAGGAACCAGCTGGTCCCCGGATCCGAGGGAAGCTGGTCCAAGTACCTGCCCGAGAACCAGGAGGGCACCATCTTCGAGACCTCCCAGAGGTACGAGGAGGACATGACACCCCTGATCGTCCTGGCCGGAAAGGAGTACGGAACCGGAAGCAGCAGGGACTGGGCGGCCAAGGGACCCCTCCTCCTGGGAGTCAAAGCGGTCATCGCCGAGTCCTTCGAGAGGATCCACAGGTCCAACCTCGTGGGAATGGGTATCGTCCCCCTGCAGTTCATGCCCGGACAGAGCTGCGAGACCCTCCAGCTCGACGGTACGGAGACATTCGACATCGACCTCACCGACCTGGAGCCCAAGTGCACCGTCAGGGTCACCGCCTACAAGGACGGCAAGAAGCTGGAGTTCGACACCCTCTGCAGGGTGGATGTTCCCGCCGAGGTCGACTACATCGCCAACGGCGGAATCCTCCAGTACGTCCTGAGAAGGATGGCCGAGTAAACATGTTCACATCCCCGTCCCTCCGTGGGGCGGGGAACACCCCCTTCCGTGATTCCCATCCAGGAGGGATGTGATGATCGACGAAGGTCATCGACTTCCCCTCACAATGGTATATCCGGATTCTATGTAGTTTTCAGAACAGAAGGTTTAAGGTAACATCTGTGTAACGCGATGGTCGGAAGTGCAATTCCGATGTTAGCGGGTATGGATGACTGTTCTCTGATCACGGCATACTTGCTTGTCCTCCTCCTGCCCGCGGCATTGGGCATCATAGCGGGTGCATCCCGCAGGGAATGGGGGAGCAAGCTATCCAACATACTGTGCGGTGTATCTTGCCTCGCGGGAGTCGTGTGCTACCTTGTCTGGTATCTCGTTCCGGACTTCACGGCGACGTTCCCCCTGGGCTCGATGCTCGGCGATTACTCGATCAAGGTCGATGAACTCACGGCGATTTTCGTGACGTTCTCCTCCGCGGTGTTCCTCATGGTGGTGACCCACATGTCCCACTCCGGCCACGGATACAGGCCCGGATACATGGGACTCTCATGTGCCCTGTTCCTCTCATGCGTATTGTGCATGATGGCGGACACCATCATCCTCCTGCTCATAGCATGGGAGATAGTGTCCATGGTGACCTTCCTCATGGGTGAGACAGATGAGGACACTCCTAGATGGAGGTTCTTCGCCATCACCCACGTGGGCGGACTCGTCCTGATGGGCGTGTACGCGTACCTGTGGATCGTCTCCGGCACCACCGTCATGAGCGATTGGACGGGACTGGCATCCGTCATGGGCCACACGACCACATCCGTCGTCGTGTTCCTCCTGTTCATCGCCTTCGGAACCAAGCTGGGAACCGTCCCGTTCCACGCATGGATGCCCGACATGTACGCCAAGTCACCGACGCACACCACCGCCCTCCTTACCACCGTGTGCTCCAACGCCGCGGTGCTGATGCTCTTCAAGGCGGTGTTCTCCTACATCGGCATGGGCGAGCACCTGATCACCGTCGGGATCGTCCTGTGCATACTGTCCGCCATGACCGCCCTCTGGGGTGCCATGGAATCCATGATCCAGACCGAGCCCAAGAGGATCCTGTCCTATTCCAGTATGGAGAACATGGCACTGGTGACCATGTGCCTCTCCCTGGCAATGATCTTCGCCGGGGACCTTCCGAACCTCCAGGCACTCGTGCTCATCGCCGCACTCCTCCACACACTGAACCACGGTGTGTTCAAATCACTCATGATGCTCACGGTGGACTCCATCGAGGATGTCACCGGCGAGAGGAAGATCGACAGGTTCGGAGGCATCGCCTGCGTCCTGCCCGCACTGTCCGCCGTCGCGTTGATCGGTGTCATGTCACTGGCCGCCATCCCCCCGATGAACGGGTTCGTCAGCGAGTGGCTGATGCTCCAGACCCTCCTGGGAAC
>JAEDJU010000141.1 GCA_016296195.1 Candidatus Methanomethylophilaceae archaeon
GTCATCAAGCAGTCCGCTGTCAGTCCCAAGATGATGAAGTTCAGCGGAAGGGCCAGGGTCTTCGAATGCGAGAAGGATGCGGCCGACGCCATCACCTCCGGAGACATCGTTCCCGGAGATGCGGTCATCATCAGGTACGAGGGACCCAAGGGTGCCCCCGGAATGCCAGAGATGCTCTCTCCCACCAGCCTCATCATGGGTAGGGGCCTCGGTGAGTCCGTTGCATTGATCACCGATGGAAGGTTCTCCGGTGCGTCCCGTGGAGGTGCCATCGGACATGTTTCTCCCGAGGCATATGCGGGTGGACCCATCGCAGCCGTCAGGGACGGGGACATGATCGACATCGACATCCCTGCCAGGACCCTCAATGTCAGACTCTCCGATGAGGAGATCAAACAGCGTATGGCAGAGGTCAAGATCATCGACCGTCCTGTCACCGGTGTTCAGAAGAAATACCGTAAACTCGTCACATCCGGTGCCAACGGCGCCTATCTTGAGTGATCAAAACCATTCAAACACCGCCGAGTTGTTTATGCTCGGCGGTACATTATTATCCATTCTGTATGATGATTCCACATGAACAAGGATTTTGACGTCGACGAAGATGGATTGACCGTCGACGGTTATCATGTCCTGGAACCCGTCAGCAAAAAGGCCATGTATCTGCGTAACGGAATCGTCTTCGTATTCCTCGCAGTCATCGTCGCTGTTATCGTGGCGTTCAGGCAGGACATATTCGTGGAATATGTCGATGCGGGGATGATATCCACTCTCATTGTGTTCGTATTGATATCAGCGTATCTCATCGCAGCCCCGACCGTCTACTACAGACGTTACAGGTACAGGATGGACGATGATAAGGTGGAGGTACGTAAGGGGATCATAACCATCACTCACGACATGGCCCCCATAGAGAGGGTGCATCAGGTCAAGGTGTCCAGGGGTCCAATCAGTCGTCGCTATGGACTTGCCCATGTTCTGATCACGACTGCCGGCGGTACCGTATCCCTGAACTATCTCAGGGAGGATCTGGCCGACAGTATAGCCACTAAGCTCAATGAGAAGATCATCGAGATGTTGAAGAAGAGGGATTGAGTTGGCGGAGGACAGGGTGTTCAGGAACCACCCCTCGGTCATACTCAGGAATGTCGTATCCGCATGTCTCTTCATCGGTCTCATGGTGTTGCTCAACATCGGTTCAATGGCCGAAGGGGAAGAGGGCGGATGGGAGATCTATGTACTCGTAGTGTTGGTTGCAGTGGCAGCCGTGGTCGCCATCCTCTCATTCTACTTCTGGAGGAAGACCACATACACCTTCACATCCGAGGAGATAATCATACGTGTGGATACGACATTCAAGAAGGAGAACCGTATCCAATATTCCAAACTGGCATCCGTCAACGTTCGGAGGAATATCTTCAACCATCTTTTCGGAACATCCATGCTGATGTTCAATGTGAATTCCAGTGTCAATGCCCAGGCGGCCGAAGGTGCTCTCACATTGAGGAAGGATGTGGCAGACAGGCTTCGTGATGAGCTGAACAGTATGATATTCCAAAAGGAGATCACATTGGATGAGGACCTTCAGATACCTACCGCCATACACATCTCCAATCTGGACGTCATCCTCCATGGATTCCTGGCCCAGCCCACGGTATCATCGATCTTCGGTCTACTTGCAACCATATACGCCATCGTGATGATATTCATGGGATCATCTGGCGGGATCATATCCGCATTGTTCCTGTTCTTCATCGGAGAGGTCATACCAATCGTCACCTCGATCCTGAAGTACTACAACTACAGGATCTATCGTGTGGATGATACGATAACCATAGAATGCGGTATGATCAACAACTACCGCAGTTCGTTCAAGATCAACAAGGTGAATTCCGTCAGGATCCGCGAACCTCTCCTTGCCCGTGCATTCCATATGGCCACATTGGAGGCGGAGGTGGTGGGTCTTGCCGGAGAGGAGGCGATACCCATACTCTGTCCCCTGAAGAGAAAGTCCGAGGTAGAGGCTCTCTTCAGGAACATCACTCCTGAGTTCTGTGATGATGACATGGCCCCCATCCATCAGCCGCGGGCGGCATTGGTCCCCTTGATCATAGGTCAGGGATTGTTGGCCGTTGTGGTTGTCCCCCTGTTGTTCATGTTGTACCGTGTCCTTTTCGTCGAGCTCAGCGAATATGATGGATTCATCGCGGATCTCGTGAGTTTCGGTATCATCGCCGCGATACTGGTCTCGATTCTGTTGATGGTCGGATACGTTGGTCTGGCGCAGTCCCATCGCATGTTTGCCCGTGGAGAGGATCTGTTCCTGTTCGTGCATGGCAGTTTCGACCTAAACACAGAGTACATCATGTATGACAAGGTCCAATGCACCTGTGTCACCTCGGGTCTCATCGCCAGACGTTTCGGGTTATCCAGATGCACCGTCAATCTGATGTCTTCCATGGGATTCAAACAGGTCGTTTCCGGTTACTTCGGAACAGAGGATCTGGAATCCGTCGGAGATGAGGTTGTAGCCCGTATCAGGGACGGACGTTATGATTACAGAAGGTTCTATTGAAACGATTTGGGCCCTCCCGGGAGATGTCCGGGAGGGTCATATGGTTCATGTGAAGTATTCGCGACCCTTATCCATGAGGTTCTTGAATTCTGTGGCATCATCCGCCTGTGCGGCCTCAACGACCGCTTTCGTGGACTCACCAAACTCCTTCAGCATCTTGTCGCGGTTGACGTTGAGGTGCTGGATCTCATAGTAGAGGTATGGGTCCTCCATGGCCACGGACAGGTTGGAGTCCATCAGTTTGGAGTATGTCGTCGAGGCCACTGATTTCATGTCCTCGAAGCTTATGCCGCTCCTCTCGAGAACGGTGAAGAACGCGATGTTGACAGCATGGCTCAGACCCAGGACATAGGACATGTATTTGTCATGCTCCTCCACCTCCATCGTGCGGATGTTCGCTCCGTGGTTGCCGAGTAACTGCACGGTCTCATCAACAGCGGTTTTGGATCCGCAGTCGCAGACGAGGAGGTTCCTGTCGTACATGGATCCCGCAGACGGTCCGAACATCGGGTGGACCGAACAGACCTTCCTCCTGGACCCCATGTCTCTGAGTTTCTCGATGAACGGTGACTTCAGGGATGCGATGTCGAAGATGAGGGCCTCCTCATCACAGATGGAGTCCAGTTTCTCGAGGATTCCGGAGGTTCTGGAGATCGGTACGGAGATGATGACGGTGTCGGCCCATTTGCAGTCATCCAGTGTCAGCCCGTTCCCGGCCGAGGGATCGATGATATCGACCCTGTGTCCGGATTGTTTGAACAGGTCTGCCAACCAGCGCCCCATCTTCCCGTATCCTCCGATGATCGCTATGTGCCTGAGGACGGATGCCTTCCTCGGAAGTGCCGCCTGTGCCTCTATGGATTCCTGCATGAGGATCTTGCAGATGGTCTCCGCATAGACGGGATTCATGCCGTTCTCCAATGCGAATCCCCTGTATCTGTCGATGACCTTCCTCTCGACCTCCATGTTCCTGACGGCCGCATTGTTCTTGACCTTGTTCTTCCCAACCTCCTTCGCCAGCTCGAGTCTTCTCTTGGTCAGCTCGAGGATCTGGAAATCAATGTTCTTGATCTCGTCTCTGATTTCGTTCAGTTCCATCGGTATCCCCTCATCATCTGATCTGCGACTGTGAGTGCCGCCATGGCCTCAACAACCGCGACCGCACGGGGCACGATGCAGGGGTCGTGCCTCCCCTCGACTGAGACGGTGTCGTCCTCTTCCGTTCTGAGGTTC
>JAEDJU010000142.1 GCA_016296195.1 Candidatus Methanomethylophilaceae archaeon
AAACCCGATGCGAAGCAGGGCGTCGGACTCGGTGCCATCTACGAGATCAGGGAGGCGGTGGACATCCCCATCGTCGCCATCGGCGGGATCAACCGCGGGAACATCCAGGATGTCGTCCGTGCCGGTGCGGATGCCGCCGCGGTCGTATCGGCAGTGGTCGCCCAGGATGACATCAGATCGGCGGCGCACGAGCTGAGGGACCTCATCCTGAAGGTCAGGCCCCACGTACGTCCGGAGGACCTGGACTATGGCAACTGAGACCGTCAGGGTCAACGGCAGGGATGTTCCCCTCGGGAACAGCAATGCGGCCGAACTGATCGAATCCCTCGGATACGACATCAGGAGGATAGCCGTCGAACTGAACGGGGACATCTGCCCCAGGGCATCCCTGGGATCCACCGTCCTGAAGGACGGGGACTCCCTGGAAGTGGTCAGCTTCGTTGGCGGGGGATGAACCATCAAACTCATCCTGGACGGAAGATGCGTCGAATGCGATGCGACGACCCCCAGGGACCTCCTGGAGGGACATCCCGAGGGGACCATAGCGATCGTGAACGGCCGCCATGTGGACCCCGGCTCCAGACTGAAGGACGGTGATTCCGTGTACCTGATGGAGGGAGGACAGGGATTCGTCAGGAAGGCGACAGAGACCCTCCTGTCACAGAGATATTCCCGCCCTGTATACGAGAGGCTGAGGGACATCAGGATCGGTGTGGCCGGACTCGGCGGGATCGGGTCCCATGTGGCCGAGGCCCTGGTCCGTGCCGGGGTCGGTCATCTGGTCATCGTGGATTTCGACAGGGTCGACCAGACAAACCTGAACCGTCAGAACTACTTCGCCGAGGACATAGGGAAGGGGAAGGCCGAGGCGACGGCATCAATCCTTAGACGCATAAGGCCGGATGCGGACATCACGCCGGTGGATGTCAGGCTCACCCCCGAGAACGTGTGCTCGGTGTTCTCCGGCTGCAACATAGTATGCGAGGCCTTCGACAGGTCCGAGAGCAAGGTCATGCTCGTGGAATCGCTCATCATGGGCGACCCGATGGTCACGGTCGTGTCCTGCTCGGGGATGGCGGGATTCGGAAGCTCGAACCTGATATCCACCGAACGCAGGATGTCCCGCCTGTACACTTGCGGAGACGGTGAATCCGATGCGGACTCCGGGGAGGGGTTGGTCGCATCTAGGGTCATGGTGTGCGCCGGACACGTTGCCAACATGGCGGTCAGATTGGCGATCGGAAGGACCGAACCCTGAGCAATCGGTAAATTCTCCGACTACATCGCCCGCCCGATTTCAATGACAGACGAACTGGTGATCGGAGGCCACAGGTTCAACTCGAGGTTCATCCTCGGTTCCGGCAAATTCTCCCTGGACATGACCAGGGCCGTGATCGAGAACGGCGGGGTGGAGATGGCCACACTAGCGGTCAGACGCGCCAGCAGCGAGGGCGAGGGGAACATCCTCGACCACATGCCGAAGGGCATCACCCTTCTCCCGAACACATCCGGGGCACGCAACGCGGAGGAGGCAGTCCGCATCGCCCGCCTCGCCAGGGAGCTAGGTTGCGGGGACTTCATCAAGATCGAGATCATCCGCG
Source organism: Candidatus Methanomethylophilaceae archaeon (assembly GCA_016296195.1). Taxonomy (GTDB): domain Archaea; phylum Thermoplasmatota; class Thermoplasmata; order Methanomassiliicoccales; family Methanomethylophilaceae; genus Methanoprimaticola. Next base: position 1,602 of record JAEDJU010000142.1, read on the forward strand.
ACACCAAGTACCTCCTCCCGGACAACAGGGAGACCATCAGGGCTGTGGGAATGCTCGCGGACGAGGGTTTCATCCCCATGCCTTACATGATGCCCGACCTCTCCGCGGCAAGGGACATGGCTGACGCAGGTGCGGCGGCCATAATGCCCCTGGGAGCACCCATCGGCAGCAACAAGGGGATCCTGACCAAGGACTTCGTCAGGATACTCGTTGAGGAGATCGACCTCCCGATCATAGTCGATGCCGGTATCGGACGTCCGTCCCAGGCCTGCGAGGCCATGGAGATGGGATGCGCAGCCGTCATGGCGAACACCGCCATCGCGACCGCCAGGGACGTGGCATCAATGGCCAGGGCGTTCAGGATGGCGATCGAGGCGGGACGTCTGGCGTACCTGTCCGGACTCGGGAGGGTCCTGGAGAAGAGGGCGGAGGCATCCAGTCCCCTGACCGGATTCCTGGAGGACCGCTGACATGACACGCATGTGGACCGATGCCGAGGACTACCACCCGGGGATGGAGGCCATCGATTCCGACATCATGGACACCGTCCTGTCCGAGGTTAAGGGGTTCGACCCTTCATCCTATACCGAATCCGACGTACGCAGGGCACTCTCCGGGGATCCGGGGATAGAGGGCTTCGCGGCGCTCCTGTCACCCGCCGCAGGCGACATGCTCGAGGAGATCGCAGTCAGGGCGAGGGAGGAGACCAGGAAGCATTTCGGCAACTCCGTCTGCATGTTCACACCCATCTACACATCCAACTACTGTCAGAACAACTGCGTCTACTGCGGTTTCAACATCCACAACAAGATCAGGAGGGCCTGCCTCACACCTGACGAGGTGGACATCGAGATGGCAGCCATCGCGGAGTCTGGACTGAAGGAGATCCTCATCCTCACCGGGGAGTCCAGGACAAGGTCCGACGTGGATTACATCGGGATGTGCGTGGAGAAGGCCTCCGAGTACTTCTCCACGATAGGGATCGAAGTATACCCCATGAACACCGAGGAGTACAGGTTCCTCCAGGAGAGGGGTGCCGACTACGTCACCGTCTTCCAGGAGACCTACGACCCCGAGAGGTACGCGGAACTCCATCTCGCGGGACCCAAGAGGATCTTCTCCTACAGGTTCAACGCCCAGGAGAGGGCCATCCGCGCGGGAATGAGAGGTGTCGCCTTCGGTGCACTGCTGGGACTGGGCGATTTCAGGAGGGATGCCTTCGCATGCGGACTCCATGCGTACAATCTCCAGAGGAGGTACCCCCATGCGGAGATCTCCTTCTCACTCCCGAGGTTCAGACCGTTCATAAACAACGAGGACAGGGTGAACCAGGTCCATGAACCCCAGCTCCTACAGGTTTCCATGGCATACCGCCTGTTCATGCCCTTCGCGGGTCAGACCATCTCCACCAGGGAACGCCCCGGTTTCAGGGACAACATCGTCGGACTGACCGCCACCAAGATATCGGCCGGGGTCAGCGTCGGCATCGGGGAGCATAGCGGAACCGAGCACGGGGACGGACAGTTCGTCATTTCCGACCCCCGCGGAGTGGACGAGATCGCGGATTCGCTGAGACGGAACGGACTGCAGCCCGTGATGACGGATTACGTGAGACTTTGATCGTCATAACCCACAGGAAACTCTGCAAGAGGCCGTTCCTGGAGCAGATCGACCTCCTGGCGTCCGCCGGTCCGGAGACGGTGATACTGAGGGAGAAGGACCTTCAGAGTGATGATCTGGCACAGCTCGCATCGTACTGTCTGGAGATCTGCAGAAGACATGGCGTTCCTCTGTCGATCAACACCGACATCCGTGTGGCTTCGAGACTCGGGATCGGACGCGTCCACGTCCCGATACAGGTTGCCAGGGACAACGACCTGACCATGTTCGATGTGGTCGGGATCTCGGTCCACAGCCCCGCGGAGGCTGCCGAGGCGCAGGAACTGGGTGCGGACTACCTCATCGCCGGACATGTTTTCCCCACAGCATGCAAGATCGGCGAGCCCAGGGGCACCGGATACATCCACGATGTCTGTTCGGCCGTGGACATCCCCGTGTACGGGGTCGGCGGGATCACACCGGAGAACATGGGCCGGGTGATCGAGGCGGGTGCCAAGGGCGTGTGCGTGATGTCGTCCGCCATGACCGCAGAGGATCCGGCTGGATTGGTCAGGTCCCTTCAGAGTCCGTAACGGCTCA
>JAEDJU010000143.1 GCA_016296195.1 Candidatus Methanomethylophilaceae archaeon
AGGCCTCTCCTGTCCTGATCTTGATCGACTTCTCCACAGGGATGATGAATATCCTTCCGTCTCCGGGATTTCCCGTGACGGCGGCGTCGTGGATCGTCCTGATGATGCCATCGATGGCCGCATCATCGGCGACCACCTCGACCTTCACCTTCTCCAATTCGTCCACGACGAAGTCACCGACCCTGTTGGTGAACTTCAGTCCCATCTGCTCCCCACGTCCGGTGACGTGGGTGATCGTGATACCGTTGATTCCGTGGTCCCTGAGTGCGTCCTTGACGCACTGGAGCCTCTCGGGCCTGATTATCGCGACTACCATCTTCATCTCAATCAGCCTCACATCAGATACGAGGGCTCACCGTGTTCGATGATGTCCGTACCGATCATCTGCTCGCTCTCGGTCATCGCCGCACCCCTGCCGGTGAACTTCCTCATCAGCAGGTCGACGACCTTCATCAACACGAAGGAGACCACGAAGCAGTACACCAGCGTCAGCAGGACGGAGACTACCTGTCCCGCGAGGAGCTGCCATGTACCCTCGATGAGTCCGCCCATGCCGACCCAGCTGTATCCGCTGACGGAGAAGATTCCGACGGAGATCGCTCCCCAGACTCCTCCCAGTCCGTGGACACCCATGACATCCAACGCGTCGTCGACTCCGGACTTGTCCCTCATGAAGATGATTCCGAAGTAACAGACACAGGATGCGATCGCACCGATGATGGGGGCTGCCCACACCTCAACGAAACCGCAACCGGGGGTGATTCCGACCAGACCTGCGAGTACACCCGCACAGAGACCCGTGACGTTGACACGGCCGATGTGCAGATACTGGATGACGATCCACACCAGTGTGGATGTGCAGGATGCGATCAGGGTGTTGACCATCGCCAGGATGGCGATCTCATCGAATCCGCCCTCGGATCCGCAGTTGAATCCGAACCATCCGAGCCACAGCATCATGCATCCGATGAACATCAGCGGGACGTTGTGGGTCCTACCCTTCATGATCCTGTCACTTCTGCGACCGATCGCGACTGCGGCGGCCACTCCGGAGATACCGGAGCAGATGTGAACCACGGTACCTCCAGCGAAGTCCTGGGACGGGATACCGAGGTCCTCCAGTCCAGTCATGATGAATCCACCGCCCCAGACCATGTGGGCCATGGGGGCGTAGACGAAGACGGACCAGAGTGCGAGGAAGACCATGATCGCAGGGTACCTGACCCTCTCGGCAGTGGCTCCGAACACGATGCATGATGTCACAATGGCGAACGTGCCCTGGAAGAGCATGAACTCCATCGTGGGGATCGAGCCGTTTCCATCCACTATGGACAGACCGCCTCCGAACACCGCTCCGAGATCGCCGATGAACATTCCGTCACCGCTGAGGGCGAGGGAATATCCGACAGCCCACCAGATGAATCCGACGAGTGCCATCACACCGATGCACTGGGCCATCATCGAGGTCATGCTCTGCTTTCTCAGCATTCCGCCGTAGAACAGCGCGATGGCGGGAGCCATCATGAACACCAGGAGTGAGCAGATGAACATGAACAGGGCGGACGTCGAATCCACCGTGTCGCCGTTGAATGCGGACACCTCCGGCAGGATGAACACTGTCACTGAGAGCAGTGCCATGAGCCCGAGTGCCGTCTTTACGATCATCTTCATTCCAAAGTTTCCTCCGATTATTTGTTTCCCGTTCCTGAGATGAAATAGACGAATGTCTAATCATATATCAATCTATCCGTCTAACTAATCATCGAATAGTTAGATAACTGTCTAATCAATCGATAAAGATGGAAAAACTGTGTGCTCCTCATTTTTATCATGTATTATTGATAATAATCTCCACTGAAACGGGATACGGGTGATGCCGAAAAAGAAAATCAACATGGATCAAAGGGCTTTGAACAGGGCCCCCTTCCGTTAAGATCATACGAACGCGGAGAAGGACGGTTGTATATCACGGGCATTCATTAGACAAATGTCTAATCCATTCCCTGACAACTGTGCACTGATTTTTCCAACACAGATGGCAATTACAATAGACAAATGTCATGAGAAGGGACCGCCTCCGAGGAGGCGTAATATGTTTGTCTGGGGCCACGAAGGGACCCCTCAGACCGTCATTCACCGGTCCTGATCTTGATGGACCTCTCCACGGGGATGATGAAGATCCTACCGTCACCGGGATGTCCCGTGTTGGCGACCCTCTGTATGGCGGCGACGACACCGTCGACCTGGTCATCCTCGACCACCGTCTCGATCTTGATCTTCTCGATCTCATCGACGATGAACTCTCCGACCCTGTTGGTGAACTTCAATCCCATCTGCTCACCGCGACCGGTGACCCTGGTGATCGTCATACCATGGACGTTTATCTTCGCCAATGCATCCTTCACGCACTGAAGCCTCTCGGGCCTCACCACTGCTACAACCATCTTCATCTCGATTCACCTCACATGACATAGGCGGGTTCACCGTGCTCGACGATGTCCTGACCCATGGCCTCCTCGTTCTCGGAGATGCGGACGCCCTTGATGAGCTTCCCTATCACGAATATGATGACATAGGACACGACGAAACAGAACACCAGAGTGAACACTATGGCGACGATCTGTCCCGCGATGAGATGCCAGTCCCCGGAGTAGATGAGACCTCCGCTGGCGGCACTGGAGAACAATCCTGTGGCGATTGCACCCCAGATTCCGCCGATACCGTGGACTCCCATGACATCCAGGGCATCGTCCAGTCCGGACTTCTCCCTCATGAAGATGACTCCGAAGTAACACACGACACCTCCGACGAGACCGATTATGATCGCATCGAGGGGTCCGACGGTTCCGGCGGCAGGTGTGATCGCGACGAGTCCCGCGATGGCTCCGGCGATCAGTCCGAGACCGCCGACACGACCGACGTGGAGATACTGGACGACAGCCCATGATGCGAGTGCACATGCAGCGGAGATCTGGGAGACGACGATTGCGTTGATCGCCACACCATCGGCGGCGAGACCGGATCCACCGTTGAATCCCATCCATCCGAACCAGAGGAGGAAGCATCCGATGAATGCCATGGGGATGCTGTGGGACCTCTTGGAGACGTTCTCGCTCCTCTTACCGAGGTATGCGGCAAGTGCGAGACCGGTGGCTCCGGCGCAGATGTGGACGACCGTTCCTCCGGCGAAATCGATTGTCTTCATGTCGAAGGGGAGTCCCTCCGCGAGGAATCCTCCGCCCCAGACCATGTGGGCCATGGGTGCGTAGACCAGGATGGACCAGACGGCCAGGAACCAGACGATTGCGGTGTACTTGATACGCTCGGCACATGCTCCGAGGACGATACCGGCCGTGATCATGGCGAACATCATCTGGAAGAACATGAACTCCATGTCGGGGATGGGGAAGTCACCGATGGTATCGGCGCTCACACCGTTGAGGAAGAGATAGTCGAGACCGCCGATGAACATGTTACCGCTGGAGAATGCCAGGGAGTAACCGACGACGATCCAGGAGATGGACATGATACCCATGGCCAGGAGTGTCTGTGCGATTATGGAGGTCATGCTCTGCTTCCTGAGCATTCCTCCGTAGAACAGGGCCACACCGGGACTCATGATGAACACGAGGATGGAACAGACGAGGATCCATGATACGTTCGCATAATCCGCGGGGTCCTCTCCGAGGGGACGGGCGGTGACGGCATCTCCTGTGAACACCGTCAGGATTAGTGCAACCATTGCGAGAAACGCGGCTGCGGCGATTACCTTCATTCTGAACTTCAA
>JAEDJU010000144.1 GCA_016296195.1 Candidatus Methanomethylophilaceae archaeon
GGCAGGAGCCCACACATCCTCCGCAGTGGAGGCACTTGTCGAAATCTACCTTCATCGGAATCACTCCTTGGCGGGTTCATCGGCCCTGTCCTCGATGGGCACGATGAGGGCTGCGGCAAGCTCCTTGGCCTCCGCTGCATGGGTCTTCTTCCACTCCTCCAGGGGAACGGAGAACTTCTCCTCCACTCCCTTACGGAACTCGGGTCCCGAGTTGTAGGCGCAGAAGGGGATGATCTTGAGGTCGGGGGTGATGTAGTGGACACCACAGCGCCTGACCCTCTCGATGTCGTAATCGTAACTGTCCTGGAAGTGCATTCCGGCGATGAGCATCATCTTCCAGGAGAAGGATGCGAGGGCATCCTTGGACTTGTGGCTCATGACACCGGAGATGAGGTCCACGAACTTCTTCTTGGTGAGACCCTCGGGCATCTTGGACTCGTCGACGCAGCTGTTGAGCAGCTTGAGCAGCTTGGTCAGGTACAGCTTCTTGAACCTGGCGTTCTCGGCCTTGTCGGCGATCTCGTTCAGACCCGCGGAGAACCTGGCGATGTCGACGAACCTGGGGAAGGGCGTGACGTTGCCCTTCTCGTCCTGGAACAGGTAGGTCGCGATACCGCAGTGGGGATGTGTGGTGAATGTGACCTTGGTCTGTCCGAGGATGATGGATGCGAACTTGGAGATCGGTGCGACCACGGGGACGGGGTACCAATCGTCCTTGGTGGTGTATCCGGTCTGGGTGCTGACCCTGTCCACGAGATCGGGCAGGGTGAACCTTCCCTTGGAGACCTCCTCGTTGGTGACCCTTCCGGTGAAGGCGATGGGCTGGAAGTTGACTCCCCTGATGACATCGGCGTTGTCGAATGCGAACCTGACGATGTCCCCGATGATGTCGTCGTTCATTCCCATTCCCACAACGGGGACGAGGACGATGGACGGGGGATGGATGCCTTCTGCGTTGAGCTTCCTGCAGTTCTCGATGACGCCGAGCTTGACGGCCATCATCTTCCTTCCCCTGGACCTGAGGTAGATCTCATCGCTGAGTCCGTCGAACTGGAGGTAGATGGTGTTCATTCCGGCCAGCTTCGCCTTCTTGAGGAACTCGTAGTCCTTGGCGAACTTGATTCCGTTGGTGGCGACCTGGACCTGGGCGAATCCCAGCTCCTTGGCGTCCTTGACGGCCTCGATGAACTGGGGGTAGACGGTGGGCTCACCTCCGGCGAACTGCACCGCGGTACATTTGATGGGTTTCTCGGACCTGAGGGCCACGAGCATGTCGTGGACCTGCTCGAACGAGGGCTCGTAGACATATCCGGCATCGTTCGCGTTGGCGAAGCAGATGGGACAGTTCATGTTGCACCTGTTGGTGAGGTCGAGGTTGGCGATGGCGGAGCAGGAGAGCATGTCGATCCTCTCTCCGTCGATGACGATGTGAACGGAGTCGTCATCATCCGTGATGGTGCGGTCCATTGCGTTGTGGAGACCGACACCGTCGTAAGCGAACTTCTCGGCCTTGAGGTACATGTCCACATCGGACCAGTACACATCGCTGAACTTCCCGTGGACAGGACACTCCTTGTCCATGTAGACCTTTCCGTCCCTGGCCACGATGTCGGCCGCGATCAGCTTTCCGCATTCCGGGCAGAGTGACTTGGTCTTCTTGGGGAGACCTCTGGTCACCGAGTATTCCTTGGATGTTATAGTCATAGTACCCTTATCAGCACCATTACCTCCTGATATAAAAAAAGGAATATGCCGAAGGAACGTGTCGGCACGAAGGACCTGTGGACGGAAATCAAGAGTTACCGCACGGTCCACGTTTTATCAGCTCCCAAAGAGAGAGCCAGCCATGAGAAGAGACGGGGGCGGCAGCATGCCCTTTGCCGTGGTGGCCGTGACCATACTGATGATGTCCGTGGTCTGCGGGGCGGTGATGGCATCCTACGACAGGGCATCCGACAACGCGGAGGACATCGAGAGGGAGAACGAGGCCATCGAGGCGTCCATGGAGGGCATAGCGATGCACGTGGACCGCGGACTGGGGGAGATCATCCTCTCCATATCGAACGACGAGACCCTGGGCGGGCTGGACGACAGGGCAGCCGTGTTCAAGGGGAGGATGACGGATTGGCTGTCATTCCAATTTCCCGTGGCCGATTCCGGCGTGCGTGCCGACCTGGTGTCACATGATGTGGAGCTGATAGCGGAGAACATGCGCGACCCCTCATCCTCCGAGGTGGAGGGTGGCTATGTGCCAGCGTACCTCAGGGCCGTGGGGACGCTGACGGTGGACATGAGGACCGAGTCCGGAAAGGCCAGGGTGGACATCGACATCTCCACCGACGGGAGCTACGCCCTCCCCCTGGTGGCCGGACAGGGTTCCATGTTCGAGACCATGACCGGTTCCGACGGCGGCATATCCCTGTCCGAGATGGTCACATACCAGCTCACATGCCTCGCCCAGACCCGTGTCCTGAACGGATACGGCGCATTGTCCGGATACGGTGACATGGGGACGTCGTCGATCATCACCGTGGATGATGTCAGGAGGGCCTACGACAACGCCCTGTCCGCCATAGGGTTGATCTGCTTCAGGACGGAGACGGGTGAACTGGGGATGTCATCGGGGACCGACCTTGCCGATATCACCGTCTCCGACGACGGATACCTGACGGTCGACATACCGCTGGTCTACGCCCAGGCCGTCCTCGGAGTGATCGACGAGGTCGCCCTCGGATGGTTCGAGTACCTCTGCGCGGACAGGGTCTGGGACAGGGCGGACGGGGACCAGGCGAGCATATTGTTCCTGTGCGACATCGTCGGATCGTTCCTCAAGGGGGAGGACGTCCTGGGTGCCGCATCCTACATCAGAGAGGTCATGTCGTCCAACGGGCATTCAGAGGACGAGTACAGATACCCCGGATCCGGGACGACCCGCGGGAAGTTCGGCGACGTCACCGTCAGGGTGTCCAACCCCACCGAGGACCTTTTCGACCAGAGTTGGATAAAGAGGTTCAAATCCACCTACTACGGGGGAACCGACTCCATGATGGACCACATCCGCTCCATCCTCAACCTGGCGGCCTCGAGGATGGCAGACCGCATGGACATGGACCCGATCAGGGTGGCCTTGGACCCGGAGGACGGCATCACCTTCCCCGAGACCCTGTCCAGGGCCCTGTCCGACGGACTGCGCCAATGCTCGGAGGAGTTCGGGACCGTGGTGAGGGAATCGCTGGAATCGACATCGTCCTTCGGGGACCCGTTCTACGGTGCCATCGCCGATGCCATCGACGAACATGCATCGGATTTCGTGGATTCTGGGGTGTTCATGTCCAGGCTGGAGGCCGCGTTGACCGATGCCATGCCCGAGGGCACCGACATATCAGAACTCCTGTCATCCGACACCGCGGATTCCATGCTCAGGTCGTACCGCAACGCCGTCTACTCCAACCTGGAGATCTTCGAGGAGCTGAGATACGTGCCGGGAGGGGACCCCGGGATCATCGACCGCATACTGTCAGCGATCTGCTCCTACGGATTGGACACCATCGGCGTGATGGAACCGGTAAGGTCCTCCGTCCTGAGGATGGGCGACGAGATCTCCGGGAGGATCATGGTGAACTCCGCCGACGGCATCACGGAACTCCCGGGGAACCACTCCTTCCGCCTCCAGGACGGGAATGGGAACACCACATCCGAGAGGATAACGGCCACCGTGACCTCCGACCCCACCGTGACCAGACCCCTCGTCCGGGAGGACCTGTGCGTCCACACCGTCGGTTTCGG
>JAEDJU010000145.1 GCA_016296195.1 Candidatus Methanomethylophilaceae archaeon
GACCCTGCACCTGTCACCGTCCATGAAGTACTGCCTGACGACACCTGCAGTACCTTCGTCATCCTGCATGTTCCTGACGATGGTGCTGAAGAACACTGGGATCGTGTTCACATCCTTGGACTCCAGGCTCCTTATCAGTGCGTAGAGATGCTCCTGGTTGTCGTAGATCCAAAGGTTTGCCGTGTAGAGTATCCCCACTGTGGGGAGTCCTGGCCTGATGTTCCTTCCGAGATACTCTTCCAATGTGACGTCACGGTCGAAATCGGGGTGGTGGATGCCGTTGGGTCTGGTGGTGATGGGTTCGGGAACATCACCTTCTCCGGTGAGGTGGTGGTGGAGCCATCTGACGATAGATTTGTCGTTCTCCGCACCCCTGTTCCTCATGTACTCCCCGATGAGGATGTAGTCCTGGTCCGTTCCCTTGAACAGGTCCCTGTACATCAGGCGGATCTCCATGTTCCCTGCGTATATCACCGTCTCCCCTTTGCATTCCTTCAGGACCTGTTCGTAATGGGCGAATCTCTTCATCCTTCCGGGTTCCGTCATGCATCTCATGAGGATGAGGTCGGCGACGTTGGTCTGTCTGACCATCTCGTGGTACACGAGGGGGTCGTCATCCACCTCGTCAGCGTTGTAGCAATGGATCTCCAGATCCCATCCGTTCTCATCCGCCACTGCTCTGACCGGTGCCTCCATGTTACGGGCATCCATGCTCTGGACTGAAATGTAAACGATCCGCATCATCAGACCTCTTATTGGATGAATATGCCAATATTACTATTTCAAAATGCCAGACGTAATTGGATGCATTATCCAAAGTATTAAGGCAAAACATTTGGATGCAACATCCAACTAGAGGTATTAACCATGGAGAAGCTACTGTTCCCGTTCGTCTCGATCGTAGGCCAGGAGGACATGAAGAGGGCACTTCTGCTCAACATCGTGGACCCCGGCATCGGAGGAGCGTTGATCAAGGGAGAGAAGGGTACCGCCAAGTCGACCACGGTCAGATCGTTGGCGCAGATCCTCCCCTCCAGGAACACCGTAAGGGGATGCGCATTCAACTGCGATCCCTCCAGACCCGACAGATTGTGTCCGTACTGTGCGGAGAGGTTGTCCCAAGGTGAAGATCTGGGATCCGATGATGTCTCAATGAGGGTGGTGGAACTACCCCTGAGTGCAACCGAGGACCGTGTCGCGGGTACGTTGGACATCGAGCATGTGCTGAAGACGGGTGAGAAGAAGTTCGAGCCCGGTGTCCTGGCACAGGCCAACGGAAATCTGCTCTATGTGGACGAGGTGAATCTCCTAGATGACCACATAGTCGACCTGCTCCTAGATTCCGCCGCCATGGGTGTCAACTACATCGAGAGGGAAGGGGTTTCCTTCTCCCATCCGTCCAGGTTCATCCTCGTGGGTACGATGAACCCCGAGGAGGGGGAGCTCAGGCCCCAGCTCCTGGACAGGTTCGGCCTGTCCGTGGATGTCAAGGGTGACAGGGACATGGAGCAGAGGATGGAGGTCGTCCGCAGGAGGATAGCCTTCGACACGGATCCCGCGGCGTACACGGAGAAGGTGAAAGGGGAGACGGAGGCCATGAGGTCGAAGATAGTCAAGGCCAGGGAACTCCTCCCCAAGGTCACCGCCGACGATTCGATCCTGAAAGCGGTGGTGACGGTCACCACCAACTTCGGTATCGACGGACACCGTGCCGACATCACCATGATGAAGGCGGCCAAGGCCAACGCCGCCCTGGAGGGCAGGACATCCGTGGAGAAGGACGACATACGCGCGGTCGCCGCTCTGGTACTGTCCCATCGCATGAGGAGGCGTCCCTTCGAGGAGGAGGCCTTCGACACCGAGGAGCTTGAGAGATGCCTCCAGTCGATATGACATCGGGATATCCCTTCTCGGCTGTCTACGGGATGGATGATGCCAAGAGGGCGATAGAGTGCGCTCTCGTGAATCCGAGGATCAGGACAGTCCTCATCAGGGGAGGTCCAGGTTCCGCGAAGACGGTCCTCGCCAGGGCGGCGGGAAGGCTCTCGGGGAGGGTGTTGGTCAACATCCCCCTGAACGTCACCGAGGAGCAGCTCTTCGGTGGTATGGACATCGATGCCACCATCCGTGAGGGCAGGCCGGTCGTCCAGAAAGGTCTCCTGTCACGTGCTGATGGCGGGATCCTCTATGTGGACGATGTCAACCTGTTGGACCAGAGGGTCCTGTCATCCCTCCTGGATTGCGTCCTCACGGGGAGGGTCGTTCTGGAGAGGGAGGGAGTCTCCGCAGAGTATCGGTGCGAGACCGTCATGATCGCCACCATGAACCCCTCCGATTCCGACATCAGCTCCCATCTCCTGGACAGGTTCGACCTCTGCGCCTACTCCGACTTCCCGGAGGAGGGTGAGGGCAGGACGGAGGTCCTCCGGAGGAACATGGAGTATCAGAAGGACCCGGTGATCTTCAACGAACTGTACGGATCCGAGGAGGATTCGCTCAAGGAGACCATGGATAGGGCGAGGATGCTCCTCTCCCTTGTCATGATGTCCGATGATTTGATGGGTGTGGCCGTGGAATTGGCCTCCAAGGTCCTGGCAGACGGTTTCCGCGGTGACATCGCTATGATCAACACCTCGATGGCCCTGGCGGCATTGAACGGAAGGGACGAGGTCCTCAGGAAGGATGTGGAGGAGGCCGCCATGATATGTCTCGCCCATCGCAGGAACTACGTCCCCGATCCGCCCCAGCCCCCGGAACCTCCTGAGGATCCGCAGGATCAGGATGATGACGAGGACGATCAGCAGAACAACGACGATCAACAACAGGATCAGCAACCTCCCGAGCCTCCGCAGCAGGACAGAGACGATGACGATCAACAACAGGATCAGCAACCTCCCGAACCTCCCAACATGGATGACATCCAGCAGATGCTAGACGAGATGATGTTCGAGATCGGGGAGCAGTTCCGTGTCATAGATTATCTGGATGACGGGAGACGGGTGATACGGACCACATCCAGCAGGAAGGGTAGGAGGGCCATGGTGGAGAGCAACGACGCTACCGGACGCTACGCACGCTCCCGCCCATCCGACGAGAAGGTCCATGACATCGCATTCGATGCAACTATCCGTGCCGCAGCACCCTATCAGAAGGGAAGGGAGCACGACGGTCTGTCGATATCCATCCATCCACAGGATGTGAGGGAGAAGGTGAGGGAACGCAGGTCCGGATGCACGATTATGTTCCTGGTAGATGCCAGCGGTTCTCTTGGTGTCAGGAAGAGGATGGCCGCCGTGAAGGGTGCCGTCCTATCGATGCTGAGGGACAGCTACGTCAAGAGGGACAGGATAGGCATGATGGCCTTCAGGAGGGATTCGGCAGAACTGATCCTCCCTCCCACCAAGTCCGTCGAATACAGCTACAAGAAGTTGGAGGAGCTCCCCACAGGTGGAAAGACCCCTCTCGGGGAGGCATTGGTCACCGTCAACGAGTTCATGACATCGTATTCGAGGTCGCATCCGGGTGAATCCTGCTACATCGTCTTGATAACTGATGGGAGGGCGAACGTTCCGTTGAAGCAAGGCGCCGACGCCAATGAGGAGGTCAGGAAGCTTGCATCCGAGATGGCCATACCACAGGTGAAGTGGATCGTCATAGATGCATCCGCAGGGTACATCCGCTTCGACAACGCCGAGAAGCTGGCTATGGAGCTGGAAGGCACGGATTTCAGATTGGAGGATCTGAACGCGGACCGTCTGGCCG
>JAEDJU010000146.1 GCA_016296195.1 Candidatus Methanomethylophilaceae archaeon
CTGTCCCCGGCATCCTCGAGTCCGGAGCAGTCGCCGATCATCTTCCCGATCTTGATTACGGGGTAGGGGGCGACGGGCTGTCCGTCCTCGCCGCTCAGGGGCGTCGGACCGAAGAAAATGCAGAATGCGCCCGGTCCGGGCCAGTATGCGATGTCGCCGGTCTCCAGTTTCGTGGTGCGTCCCTCCTTGGGGAGGATGACATCCAACGGGAGTTCGCCGTACATCATCCCGCCGAGCATGTTGATCTCGACGGTAAGGCGGTTTGAGAGCCAGATGGCATTGGAGATGTCGGAGCCGTCAAGTTCTCCGGGATATTCCCCGTTCCTTGTCCTGACGGTGATCCTGCTCGCCATGATGCCACCTGACTCGTTGGATAATCAGTTCTTCCTCTCGAAGAGCTGGCGGATCTCTCTTCCGGTGACCTCGAGCTGGAGCTGCTTCTCGTCTGCCTCCATCTTCTTGAGGTTGACGAGTCCTGCGTCCCACTCGGCCCTCCACTGGGTCTTGAAGGTTCCGTCCTCGATCTCCTTGAGGATGGACTCCATTCCCTTCTTGGACTCCTCGGTGACGACGCGTGCCCTCCTGGTCAGTCCTCCGTACTCGGCGGTGTTGGAGACGACGTCCCACATGAGCTCGAATCCGCCCTTGTTGATCAGGTCGACGATGAGCTTGGTCTCGTGGAGAACCTCGAAGTAGGCCATCTCCGGAGGATAGCCGGCCTCGGTCAGGGTCTCGAATCCGCGCTTGATGAGCTCGGTCTGTCCACCGCAGAGGACTGCCTGCTCTCCGAAGAGGTCGGTGTAGGTCTCGTTGTCGAAGGTGGTCTCGAAGACACCTGCGCGAGTGGATCCAAGTCCCTTTGCAAGTCCGAGTGCGATCTTCTTTGCGTTTCCGGTGACATCCTGGTAGACGCAGATGAGAGCGGGGACTCCGAATCCCTCAGTGAACATGACCCTCTCCATGTCTCCGGGGGACTTGGGTGCCATCATGATGACATCGACGTCTGCAGGGGGGACGATGAGCTTGTAGGTGATTGCGAATCCGTGTGCGAACTCGAGGGCTGCACCCTTTTTGAGGTTGGGCTCGACGTACTGCTTGTAGATGTCGGGCTGGATCTCGTCGGGCAGGAGCATCATGACGACGTCTGCGTCTTTGACTGCATCTCCGAACTCTGCGACTTTGAGTCCGTCCTCCTTGGCCTTGTTCCAGGATTTTCCGTCCTTCCTTGCTCCGATGGTGACATCCATTCCAGAGTCGTGGAAGCAGAGTGCCTGTGCCCTTCCCTGGGATCCGTATCCGAGGACGGCGACTTTCTTTCCGTCGAAGACCTTCAGGTCTGCGTCATTGTCATGGTAAAGCTGCATGGTTTACACCTATGGGGTGACGAACGGTACATAGTACTTATAATGTCGCGCGCGTGCGTATTGAGTTGTTGGGAGTGCTTTTTTGTGCAATGGATGTAACTTTCATAACTATCCAGATGAAGTTGGATGGATGCAACCTGCATAGTATTTTAAAGTGTACAACAGATGTTTGACTATGTCAGAGGAAGTCAAGCGTGAGAACTTCACCGGCAAGATAGGATTCGTCCTCGCTGCCGCAGGTTCCGCGGTGGGTCTGGGGAACCTATGGCGTTTCCCATATCTGGCGGAACAATACGGGGGCGGAATATTCCTCCTCGTCTACATCATACTGGTGGTGACCTTCGGTTTTACCTTGATGCTAACGGAGGTCACCATGGGGAGGCGTACGGGAAAATCCTGTATCGATGCCTTCAAGAACCTCAGCAAGAAACACGCCTTCATCGGATGGTTGGCCGCATTGGTGCCGATCATCATCGTACCATATTACTGTGTCATCGGCGGATGGGTCATGAAGTATTTCGCCGAGTTCGCCGTCGGAAGCGGCTCTGTTGCCGCGGAATCTGGGTTCTTCGGCAGTTTCATCTCCTGTTCCCTCCCCGGCATCTTCGACAGTCCCGTGATCTGGTTCCTGCTCTTCGCCGCATTGTGCGTCATCGTCGTCATGTTCGGAGTCGAGAAGGGGATCGAGAAGATCAGCAAGATCCTGATGCCCGTCCTCCTCGTGCTGATGATCATCATCGCGGGATACGCACTGACCATGCCCGGATCCATGCAGGGTCTGGAGTACTATCTAATGCCCGACTTCTCCAAGTTCTCCATGGCGACCGTTCTCGGTGCCATGGGTCAGTTGTTCTACTCCATGTCATTGGCAATGGGAATCATGATCACCTATGGTTCCTACATGAAGAAGAGTGTGAACATCGAGAAGTCCGTACGTCAGATCAGCCTGGTCGACACCGGTGTGGCCATTCTCGCCGGACTGATGATCGTCCCGTCCGTTGTCGCATTCGGAGGGGAGATCAGTTCAGGTCCCGGACTCATGTTCGTCACCCTGCCCATGGTCTTCGAGTCCATGCCCGGGGGACACATCGTCGGTGCCCTGTTCTTCTTCCTGGTGATCATCGCCGCGATGACCTCCGCGATCTCCCTTGCGGAGACAGTCGTGTCTATGATCCGTGACCGTCTCAAGTGGTCCCGTATGGTCGCATCCATCATCGTCATGGTGATGATCGCGGGACTCGGAATGCTCTCCTGTCTCGGATTCGGTCCGTTGGACTTCATCAATATCGCAGGGAACACGTTCCTGGACATGTTCGACCTGATATCCAACTCTGTGCTGATGCCGATAGTTGCGATCCTGACGTGTCTATTCATAGGATTCGTGGTAGGTCCGAAGTTCATATCGGATGAGATCAAGACATCCGGAGAGTTCGGATTCGAACGGCCATACAACATCCTGGTGAAGTACATCTGTCCGATACTGCTGATCCTGATCCTCATAACGGGTCTGATGAGCATGTTCGGCATGTACTCCATCTGATTCCACAATCCGGTCCCGCGGATTATTCCGCGGTGACCGGTGAAACCAATCGAAGATTCGAAATATGTTTTAGAGCAGTTGGGTCCATTATGGAAGAGGGCTGTTCCGGGAGTGAGTTTTCTCCTGACGATCACATGGTTTTCGCCATGCTCATGTGTTTTCCCACGAAGATCAAGCAGTGCATGGACATGATCGTGTCCAGCTACATGCTCGACAGCGGGATCCGTCTGCCCCATCTCATGACCGTCGCCGTGATCGGTGCCCTGGACAATCCTTCACAGAAGGAGGTCCGTGAGCACCTCCCCTTCGACAAATCCTACATATCCATTCTCGTCCGCGAACTCATCGACATGGGGTGCGTGGTCAACGTCGGCGAGGGCAAGGTCCAGTCGTTGGAGCTCACCGAGAGCGGACACCGTATGGAGGCGATATCCCGTATGGTCAGGGACATAATCAGCGTCAATCTCTTCAGGGATTTCGACGAGGGTGAGCGCGAGGTGTTCGAATCCTGTCTCAGGAAGCTGGAGAACCGTACCGACATCCTGATTCAGACCTACTCCCAGAAGGGTTCTCGTCAGTAAGATAGTTTACTTGTAAACAAATACTTTTTTGTCATATACGTTTCCGGGACCTGGAAAAAGCTTATATCCGGGTGGTTAGAACAATCCGCCACTCCATTCTCTATATTTATTGCAAGAATCATCTCATTTTCGATTTTTGGGATGGTTTATCCCACAACCTACTAATAATACTTCTAAGTGACCCGAAGTATCGTGGGTGATTATCATCGCCGTTGAACAGATTACTTATAAGAACAT
>JAEDJU010000147.1 GCA_016296195.1 Candidatus Methanomethylophilaceae archaeon
TGCTCAAGAAGACGAACCCCTGCGTGTTCCTCGGCCCCGACAGGAGATGCAAGATATGGAAGGACCGCCCACAGATATGCGACGACTTCCCCTATGCCGTGTCCATGTTCATGAGCAGGGTCTACCTCGCACTCACGAACCCCGATGCGGACATCGATGAACTCATCGCCTACATGGATGATGAGTGGCCCTGTTCCAAGATCATCAAGGAATCCGTCAAGGGCAGGATCGAGGAGAGGAGGAAGGACGTCGTCCCCCTCTGAACAGACGGACCCCTCCGGGGGTCCCGTCAAACCTCACAACACCTCTTTTCTCTGAAATATCACTCGGGATGCCTCGAGAAGAACTCCAACACCGCCGAACTGTAGTATTTCGGTCCGATCGTGTGTCCCTGGCCCTCCACAGGCAGGATCTCCGCTCCCGGGATCAGGTCCCTTACAACCTCCCCCTGATGGAACGGTGTCATTATGTCCTCCATACCCTGAACGACCAGGACGGGCGTTGTCACCTGCGACAGGGTCTGTCCGGGATAGAAGTCGCAAACGGCGATCAGCTGGTCCCTCAGACCCTCCGGTCTCTCGAGCCTCTTGGGGATGGGCATGGTTATGCCCTTGTCCTCCAGGTCCCTGAAGACCATCTCGGAGAACACGAACGCGTTGACCATGACGAAGAAGCTCTCCATGGTCGCCGTTCCATCGTTCACCATGCGTGTGAACTCCCCGAGGACATAGGATGACCTTGCAGGTCTGTCTATGTAGGTGGAGATGAGGACGGCATCCTTCAGGACATCCCTGTGCCTGAGTAGCATGGACTGGGCGATGAGGGAACCCATGGACCACCCCACAACATGGAACCTGTCGAATCCGAGCATGGACATGAGTGCGACCGCATCATCCGCCAGGTCATCGATGGTGAAACCGCCGGAATACTCCGTATCACCGACTCCGCGGTTGTCGAGTGTGACGACGGTATGCCCTTCAAGGAGCGGGACCAGACCCTTCCAGAACTTCCTGTTGGCTCCGAATCCCTCGATCAGGAGTACGGGATCCCCCTCGCCCTGAACGTCGTAGCATATCCTCGCACCGTTCAATTCCGCGAACATGCTCGGTCATTCCAAAGCACCCTTATAATCCAATCTCCATCCGGAGGAACAAAAATATTCAACGGAGGGCTCCGATGACCGAGAAGAAGATCCTTATCATAGTCATGGACGGACTTGGAGACAGAGCCTGTGAGGAGTTGAGGGGATTGACCCCGCTCCAATACATCAGGACACCCAACCTGGATTGGTTCGTGGACCACGGTTCCGCCGGTCTCTGCGACCCGATAGCCCCCGGGATCAGGGCGGGGAGCGACACCGCACACCTGGCCATCCTCGGATACGACCCGTACAGGGTCTACACCGGGAGGGGGCCCTTCGAGGCCATAGGTGTCGGCATGGATGTCCAGCCCGGTGATGTCGCCCTCAGATGCAACTTCGCCACTGTCGATGACGACCTGGAGATCCTGGACCGCCGTGCCGGGAGGATAAGGGCACCCGAAACGACAGAACTGGTCGAGGCCCTCGATGGGATCGAGATAGACGGCATCGAATGTTATGTGAAGGAGAGCACGGAGCACAGAGCCGTGCTGCTCCTCAGAGGGGACGGACTGTCCGCGGAGATTACCGATGCCGACCCCGGTGCCGGAACCCATCTTATGCTGGTGGAGGGCAAGTCCGAAGAGGGCGAGTTCACCGCCGACATAGTGAACAGGTTCATGGAGGAGTGCTACAACAGGCTCAAGAACCACCCCACCAACAGGAAGAGGCTGGCTGCGGGACTCCCTCCCGCGAACATACTCGTACCCAGGGGTGCCGGGGAGTTCCCCATGATCAAGCCATTCACAGAGAGGTACGGCATGTCCGCATGCTGTGTGGCGGGTGTCGGGATGATAAAGGGCATATGCAAGGCATGCGGGCTGGACATCTATCCCATCCCCCCTGCATGCAACGGTGGTCTGGACTCCGACCTGGAGATGAAGGCCGCATGCGCCCTGGAGGCCCTTTCCGAATACGATTTCGTCCTGATGAACTGCAAGGCACCGGACATAGCAGGTCACGACATGGATGCCAGGAGCAAGGCGGAAGTGGTGAAGAAGCTGGATGCGATGATGGGCTACATCAGGTCCAACCTTCCAGATGACCTGGTTGTGGCCATAACCTGCGACCACTGCACCCCATGCAGCCTCGGCGACCATTCAGGTGACCCCGTACCCATTGCCTTCTACACGCAGGGATGCGTCAGGGACGAGGCCAGGGAGTTCAGCGAATCAGGGTGCAGCAGGGGCTTCATCGGCAGGATCAGGGGAATGGACATCGTCCAGATATGCCTCGACATGGCCAACCGCACCGAGAAGTTCGGATCATGATTCCATCGTGAGGGATATCGTCAGAAGACCTCCCGTGGAGATGAAGACGTCCCTCCTGGATGATGTGTTGTCGCCCCCGACATCACTGCCCACCGAGACGGTCCCATCTCCGAACGTCATCACCAGATGATATCCCCTGCCGGCACTGTAGACATCCAACAGTTGGGACACGTAGTCGATGGACCCGTGTCCTCCGTTGCGGATGTCGAGGGCGATGAGGTCCGTGAGGAAAACCAGGGAGTCGTCCTCCAGGTCCGTCATGTCCGACAACCTGACCTCCACACCGCATATGGTGTCCAGGACATCTCCCGATGGATCCCTCCAATCCGGCGGGTCCATGTAGGATATCGTGACGGACAGGGCCAGTGTTATGACGATAATGAAGGCCATGGCATCCACCATACCGATCATGCCCTTCCTGTTCAGAACCATACCGTCACCTCGAACACTGCTATGACCGTCCTCCCGTTGTCCGCCTGGACCTGTGAGGTGAACATGCGGGTGTATCTGTCCCCATCCATGACGCCAAAAGACTCCTCTAGGGGTTGGGATGCGAATCCTCCGGGGACGGTGGTTACCACCCTCATCCCCGATGCCCCCGAGTATGAGACGTACGTCTCCATGTATGTGGAGTTGTCCGCCACCACCTGACCTGATTCCACCTTGGCATCCAATGCTTCGCCTTCGAGACCCTCCAACGGGTCGGTGTGGATGTGGATCAATGCGGATGCGGCTCCGAGATAGAGCATCAGAACTATGGAGACCATCATGACCATCGTCATGGCCTCCAGGAAACCCATGTCCCCTCTGCGGTCGGACCTCATGGGGGCCTGTTCGCAGAGGGGGATGATAAAAGGGGTTGCGTGCGGTTACTCTTACACACCGCGCTGGTAGAGTCCGCGTGTGACGGTTCCGCCACACATCTCGATGAGCTTCTCCCTGAGCTTGTCGCTGGGCCTGACGCACATCTCCCCCACGGTCTTGACCAACACCGGGGGACGCTTCCTGAGATCCAGACCGACGGACACCGCACCGGAGCGACCGAGTTCCTGCAGACTGTCCAGAAGGTACAGGTCCACGGAGTTCAGGATGTGTGCGTATCCCCTCTTGTCCTGGTAGACGGGGAAGACCGCCTCCTTCTCATCCTTGAGTGTTCCGGTCTCCATACCGGGATCACGAGTGTACATGAGCTCCGTCCTTCCGAAGGCCATGACCTCGCATCTTCCGGGATAGTGGGATATCAGGTCGGAAACCTCGTTGCGCGAGAGCTCGACGGAGAGGGTGGTCTGATAGAGGTTCAGCGGG
>JAEDJU010000007.1 GCA_016296195.1 Candidatus Methanomethylophilaceae archaeon
CCCGAGGACAAACTCGGCATAGTGGAGAGGATGGAGGCCGACAGGAACGTCTGCATGGTGGGCGACGGCATCAACGACGCCCCGTCTCTCAGGAGGGCGGACGTGGGTATCGCAATGGGAGGTGTCGGCAGCGACATGGCCATGGATGCCGCGGACATAGTGGTGGCCGACGATGACATCTCGAAGATACCGTCCATAGTGAGGATGGGTCGCAGGACACTACTGACGATCAAGGTCGGCATAGCGTTCTCCCTCACCCTGAACACCATCGCCATGCTGTTGGCGGTCCTCGGACTGATGGGACCCATAGCAGGGGCGTTGGTGCACAACATAGGTTCGGTGATCGTGATCATCGGTGCTGCCATGCTGATGAGGTACGACTGCTGGAACGGATCCGATGATGTCTGCAGGGGATGCCCTCCGACACCGGGATCCGCCTGATTCGTCAATCGACGAATTTCATGGTCGTCAATCGTTATATACGAAATCAGTCATGGACATCCCATGACCGACGAAGCAAAGCCGGCCAGGAAGGCCAATCCCGCACCCTTGGGACTCCTGGGGTTCGGGATGACCACAGTTCTGCTCTCCCTGCACAACGCGGGGATCACACAGTTGGACAATGTCACCCTCGCGATGGGGATCTTCTGCGGAGGTATCGCACAGATCATCGCGGGCATATTGGAATACCGCAACGGGAACACCTTCGGGATGACCGCCTTCACCCTGTACGGGGTGTTCTGGCTCGCACTCGTGGCGATAAAGACCGATGTGTTCGGATCCGGGTCGGGTGGGGACACCATGGGCGTGTTCTGCCTCCTGTGGGGCATCATGACCCTGTTCATGTTCCTTGGAACCCTCAGCGGGAGGAACTCACTCAAGTTCGTGTTCCTGACCCTGACGATCACCTTCTTCGTGCTGACCGCAGCGGACCTTATGGGGAACCACACCATCACGAACGTCGCAGGAGTGATCGGGATCGTCTGCGGACTGTCCGCCATGTACACGGCATTCGCCGAGGTGTTGGCGGAACAGCACGGAAGGGAGATCCTGCCGTTCTGACGGACTTGAGAAACTACTTCCCCCTAACTTTTTCCACCATGATGATGCCTCCGGCCACCAGATTCACATCGGATGACAGAACGACAGAGAACACAGGACAGAGAACTGTGACAAATTGGAAGATGTGTAGAAGATATGAGTGCTCCCGACGGGATTTGAACCCGTGTCGAAGCCTCGAGAGGGCTTCATGATTGGCCGCTACACTACAGGAGCAACATTGACACCGATAGATATCACATATTTTAATATTTCGGCAATTGCCCACCATTCTTCACAGACACCCAGTTAAATCCCAAAAACAGAGAAAATGCAAGAATTGCTAGAACTCCTTCCATGTACAATATCGGGGGCGGATTCCAACCTGAAGTCGAAGCTGAGAGGATGATCACAGAATGTGATTCCAATCCATCCGCCGTGATGTATCTAGTGTACAGGAGGATTGTCAGGGAGAGAAGCTTGGATTTCCTAAGATGAGGATGAAAAGTCTTATCTATAATAAAACCAATATTGTATCTGCAGGATGTGATGACGGACCGTCCATACGGAACGGCCCGGACCCGTCCGAGTGGGTCAGTCTCCGTCAGACCTTTATGGCCAGACGATGACGATCACTGATCCCTCGCGGGTTACAATGATCGTCACGAACCGCGGGCTACAATCGCGGCGGATGGTAATAACCATCAGGTTCTCACCTCCTGCCGGGATGGTTCCCGCACCGCGTGGCTCGTACCCACATGGTGCGGGTATTCCCACCTAACGGCGTAATTGTATACACACTTTCTTGTATATTACAACTTCGGTATTGTTGCATATATGCAGCGGAATCTGTTGATCATCCGAACACCTCTCATGAAGAAGATGTACTGGAGCTTCAAAGGAACATGTGCATTCCGAACGTCATTAAATGTCTCATATCGGAAGGACAGTCGACAGAAACCATGGATACAAGATGAAATGGCCACAGGAACAGAACACTTCGGGAATCATGCCTCCGGCCACCAGATCCACATCGGATGACAGAACGACAGAGAACACAGAACAGAGAACTGTGACAAATTGGAAGATGTGTAGAAGATATGAGTGCTCCCGACGGGATTTGAACCCGTGTCGAAGCCTCGAGAGGGCTTCATGATTGGCCGCTACACTACAGGAGCAACAAAATCCCCCAAGACAAGGATGTTTATAATACTTTCGATATCTTTTTTGTATATCGATATCGAAAACCGTCAAAAATCACGAAAAACGAAGAAAAAGTAAGAAGTTTCGCAGACTCCTATATCAGAAGTCACTGGGCCTGATGGCCGGGAGCCTCTTGTGCTCCATGGACCCGACCTGCTCACGGATGTGTGCGATCTGGTCCTTCGGAAGCCCGGTATCCGCCGAGATCTGCGCATCGGACCTGTCCTGTTCCATATCATACAGGATGGAATCCAGGTCCGCATAGGTGATGCCCATGTCGGACTCGTCGGTCTGTCCCTCCCACAGTCCCGCGGACGGGGGCTTAGCGATGACCTCCTCTGGGATGCCGATGATCCTGGCGATCTGTCTGACCTCGGTCTTGTACATGTTCGCCAAGGGGGTCATGTCGCATGCACCGTCACCGAACTTGGTGAAGTATCCCATCATGAGCTCGCTCTGGTTCGATGTTCCCACGACAAGGGAGTTTCTCTTCTTCGCAAGATTATACAGAACGATCATCCTGCACCTTGCTGAGATGTTACCCCTCTCGAGAGGTGTCTCCTTACCGGAGAGAAGGACAGCTGCGAGGGCATCGACAGCGGGCTGGATGTCCACGACCTTGTACTCTGTGCCCCACATGGTGCTCATCTCCTTGGTGATCTTGTAATCGTCAGCGGGTGTCACGCGGGAGGGCATGAAGACGTTCAGGACCTTCTCGGGTCCGAGGGCCTCGACACAGAGCTTGGTGACAACGGCGGAATCGATCCCTCCGCTGAGTCCGATCACAACTCCGTCACTGTGGGCGTCCCTTACGGTCGTCCTGATGAAGCCTATGAGCGATTCCACGTCTTCCGCGGTTATGTTGGGGATCTTTACGCCTGCCATTGTACGGTAATCCGAAGGCGCGGATTTTAAACATTCCCCGAACCTTCCGGCGGTCATGAAGGTCCGTGTGGCCCTGTGCCAGTTCATGCCCGATGTGGGGGATGTGGAATCGAACGGAGAAAGGATGATTTCGTGTCTGAGGTCAGATGATGCGGACGTGTACATCTTCCCGGAGCTCTTCCTCACCGGTTACGGGGCCGACTGCTCCGTCCTGAAGGATGAGGTGCAGGCCATGGTACGCACGATCTCGGAGGAATGCAGGGGAACGGACACCGCTGCCGTGTTCGGATCACCCAGGTACACCGATGACGGTGTGATGAACAGCCTGGCCTTCCTCTCCCCGGATGGTGACGTCTGGTACGACAAAGCACACCTGGCACGCTTCGGGGTTTACGCGGAGAACGAGTTCACAGAAGGACAGTCACCGGCGATCGGACTCTACCACGGGATCGGGTTCGGCATGTGCGTCTGCTACGACATCTTCTTCCCGGAGATCCTCCACGGCTGCTCGCTCAGAGGTGCATCCGTGAACATCTGCGTCGCGGCATCCGCCGTCCAATCCAAACCGTTCCTGGACAAGGTGATATCCGCCAGGGCACTGGAGAACGTCACATACCTGGCATACGTGAACAACACCGGACCCCTGAACGGACTCGAGATGCACGGATGCTCCAGGGGACTGGACCCGTTCGGGGATGTGATCGCGGAATGCGGGACATCGGAGTGTGTCTCGGTGTTCACCGTGGACACGGAGGAACTGGAGAGGGCGCGGGGGATCAGGAGGCATCTGACCGATTTCCGCTCCGATATCCTGTGGTTGTGAGGAGCAATCTACATAAACATAGACAAATCGTTAAATACGAGTATCCAATGCCTGTGTTACGAAGCCGAGATGGCCCAGCCCGGTAAGGCGCGAGCCTGGAAAGCTCGTGGGAACTTTCCCTCGGGAGTTCAAATCTCCCTCTCGGCGCCATTATTCCTTCTATCACCCGTCTCCTGTATCATCGTTCCCGCATCGCATCCCATCTGGAACATCGGATTGTTCGTTTGTACACCCGGAAGGTGTTTGACATCCACTTTGTCTAGTCGGATCCGTTCTTTTTATAAAGCGCGTGCGTGCGCGACCTTATTATATAACATGGGGAGATAACCCGCCCCATCGGTGCGCACCATGATAGTGAACGCAGAACTATACGTCAAGGACCTCCCCGGCCAGCTCGTAGGATCCCTGGAACCCATATCCCTCGTGGACGGCAACATCATGGGAGTGGTCCACAACCGTGAGCAGATCGTCAACCACAGGATCTGCATCAACGTGACATTCGAGGTCGAGGACTCCGCACAGCTGGAGAAGCTCAAGGAGATCTGGAAATCCAAGGACATGATCATCTCCAGGATGGGTTCCGTCTACCAGACGTACACCATGGAGTACATGCTCATCGGAGAGTTCGATGCAAACTACCTCGAGGGACTCATCAACGAGGCATCGGAGATCATCACCATGGATTCCATGGACATGAGATACTCCTCCAAGACCACCACCTCATCCAAGCGCACCGGGATGATCGCGGTGAAGACACGCAGCGAGGAGGACCTCGACAGGATGGACAGCTTCCTGAGCGAGAAGTGCAAGCAATCCAACATCACATACGTGAGGGGTGTCTGAGATGAGGGTCTTCATCTGCGGATTCGGAACCGTCGGACAGGGATTCGCCGAGGTCGTCGCCAGGAAGCAGCAGTACTTCGTCGACAAGTTCGGACAGGACGTCAGGATCGTCGGAGTCATGGACTCGAAATCATACACCGTGGACCCCGAGGGCATCGACCCCCTCGAACTAGTCTCCAGGAAACAGACCACACGCAGGGTCGGGGATGAGACATACACGGTCTCCACCGAGGTCCTGGACAAGGTCGACTACGATGTCCTGGTGGAGGTCAGCCCCACCGATGTCAAGACCGGAGGCGTCGGACTCATCAACATACGCCACGCCCTCTCCAACGGGAAGGATGTCATCACCGTCAACAAGGGCCCCCTCGCACTGAAGTTCAGGGAGCTCATCGACCTGGCCAAGGCCAACAGGTGCAAGTTCAGGTTCGAGGGTTCCGTGGGAGGGGCGATGCCCATCATCAACCTCTGCCGCGAGAGCCTCGCCGGTGAGAACATCAAATCCATCAGGGGTATCTTCAACGGTACCTGCAACTTCATCCTCAGCAAGATGGACAAGGGACAGCCATTCGAGCAGGCCCTGAAGGAGGCACAGCAGATGGGATACGCCGAGACTGACCCCACCAACGACATCGAGGGTTACGACAGCGCATGCAAGGTCGTCATCCTAGCCAACTCCATCTTCGGAAAGGATGTCACCTTCGACGACGTCCAGATCACAGGCATCACCTCGATCACCGAGGAGGCCATCGCACTGGCTGCATCACGCAACATGGTCATCAGGCTCATCGGAGAGGTCTCCGAGAACAAGCTGGAGGTCAGCCCCAGGCTGATACCCAAGGGACACCCCCTGGGAATCTCCGGAACCCTGAACACGGCCCAGATCCTCACCGACCTGGCCGGACCCATCACCGTCTCCGGACGCGGAGCGGGACGTCTCGAGACCGCATCCGCGGTCCTCAGCGACCTCATCGCCATCATGGACGAGAGGAGAAGAGAGGCGTGAGATGCCGGACAAGGTCCTGATCTACGACACGACCCTCAGGGACGGGGCACAGACCGAGGGGATCTCGTTCTCCTGCGAGGACAAACTGGACATCCTGCGCAAGCTGGATGACTTCGGGGTGGACTTCGTGGAGGGCGGATGGCCCGGGTCCAACCCCAGGGACG
This sequence comes from Candidatus Methanomethylophilaceae archaeon, assembly GCA_016296195.1. Classification (GTDB taxonomy): domain Archaea; phylum Thermoplasmatota; class Thermoplasmata; order Methanomassiliicoccales; family Methanomethylophilaceae; genus Methanoprimaticola. Next base: position 5,963 of record JAEDJU010000007.1, read on the forward strand.
ACGAGTTCTTCGAGAAGGCCGGAAGGATGGACCTGAGGAAGAGCAGGCTCACCGCCTTCGGCAGCACCCGCCGTCACGGCGTGAGGGCCGAGGACGACCCCAACCTGAAGGCACTGGCATCGTGTCCCGCGGAATGGTGCTGCATCTTCGGCAAATCCTGGGATTTCCAGGTCACCGACGCACTGAGGATCGGACTGGACGAGAACCTGGACCTCGTGGAGGACAGCGTGCGCTTCCTGGTGGAATCCGGAAAGAGGGTCATGTTCGATGCGGAGCACTTCTTCGACGGATACAGGTCCAACAGGAGATATGCCCTCAACGTCCTGAGGGCTGCGGAGAACGGAGGTGCCGAATGGCTCATCCTCTGCGACACCAACGGCGGTTCCATGCCCTCGGAGATCTCCGAGGCCGTGGAGGAGGCCCTGCTATCCGTGAGCGCACCCTTGGGCATCCACTGCCACAACGATTCGGACATGGCTACGGCATGCTCCCTCGCCGCCGTGGAATCGGGATGCTCCATGGTCCAGGGGACCATCAACGGACTCGGGGAGAGATGCGGCAACGCCAACCTGTGCACCGTAATACCCAACCTGGCATTCAAGACCGGGAACGAACTGACCGACATGGACCTCCCGAACCTCACCACCCTGTCCAAGTACGTGGGGGAGGTCGCCAACATGCCCCCGACAAGGAGCATGCCGTACGTCGGTTCCAGGGCCTTCGCCCACAAGGGCGGGATGCACGTCTCCGCATTGGCGAGGGACACCCGCACCTACGAGCACATCGATCCCTCATCCGTCGGAAACGGGAGGAGAATCCTGGTCTCGGACATGGCCGGAAGGGCCAGCATCTCCGAGAAGCTCAGGGAGCTGGGACTGGAGATCGGGGAGGACAGCCCCGACATCACGAACAAGATCAAGGATATGGAGTCCAAGGGATACCAGTTCGAAGGTGCCGATGCAAGCTTCGAACTCCTTGTCAGGAGGCTCAGAGGGGACATGGAGCCCATGTTCACCGTCTCCGGATTCAGGATATTCATGGACGAGCGCGGGGAACACGGCATGGACTCGGAGGCGAGCATAAAGGTGTGCGACAGGGACGGGAACGTCGAGCACACCGCCGCCGACGGGAACGGACCCGTGAACGCCCTGGACAACGCATTGAGGAAGGCCCTCACCCGTTTCTACCCGGAGTTGAGGGACATCAGGCTCACGGATTACAAGGTCCGTGTGCTTGACGAGAAATCGGCAACCGCGGCTAGCGTACGCGTCCTCATCAGATCCACCGACGGATCAGAGAGCTGGACGACCGTGGGTGTCTCGGAGAACGTCATAGAGGCGAGTCTCATCGCCCTTGTGGACTCCATCGAGTACGCACTTATGATTCAATCAGACTCGAAGGTGAGATCGTGAGCAGAGTAATCGTTACACTCGTAGGAAAGGACCACCCCGGCATCATCGCCGCGGTTTGCAACTACTTCGCTGAGAACAACATCAACATCCTGGACATCAAACAGACCACCGTCCAGGAGTTCATCAACATGATGATGATCGTCGACGTCTCGAAATACACCGGAACGTTCGACAACCTCGCCGAGGGCCTGAACAAGGTGGGCGAGAAGGTCGAATGCATCATCAAGGCACAGCACGAAGAGATCTTCGACATGATGCACAGGATCTGAGGGATTTCCTTGGTAGAGATGAAAGAGGTGTTCGAGACCATCGACATGGTCTCGCACGAGAACCTGGACGTCAGGACCATCACCATGGGTATCAGTCTCCTGGACTGCATAGACCCCGATCTCGATGCCCTGTGTCAGAAGATCTACGACAAGATCACCGAGTCCGCGAAGGACCTGGTGAAGGTGGGAGACGAGATCGGACTGATGTACGGCGTCCCCGTCATCAACAAGAGGATCTCCATCACACCCGCGGCACTCGTCGGAGGGGCCGCATGCAGATGTCCCAAGGACTTCGTGAGGATCGCCAAGACATTGGACGAGGCTGCGAAGAAGGTCGGGGTCAACTTCATCGGAGGATACTCCGCACTTGTCCAGAAGGGTATGACCCAGGCGGACAGGTTCCTCATCGAGTCCATCCCCCAGGCGTTGGCGGAGACGGAGCGCGTCTGCTCCTCGATCAGCCTCGGATCCACCAGGACTGGTATCAACATGGACGCCGTCAGGCTCATGGGTGATATCGTCGTGAAAACGGCGGAGATGACCAAGGAGGCCGACTCCATCGGATGCGCCAAACTGGTCGTGTTCTGCAACCCTCCCGACGACAACCCGTTCATGGCAGGAGCCTTCCACGGTGTCACCGAGACGGACCGCATCATCAACGTCGGAGTCAGCGGACCCGGTGTGGTGAAGAACGCACTGTCCAAGGTCCGCGGACAGGACTTCGAGGTCCTCTGCGAGACGATCAAGAAGACGGCCTTCAAGGTCACCAGGGTTGGACAGCTCTTCGCCAAGGAGGCCTCCAAGAGGCTCGGTGTCCCGTTCGGTATCGTCGATCTCTCCCTCGCACCCACACCCGCGGTCGGGGACAGTATCGCAGACATCATGCACGAGATGGGTCTGGAGTACGCCGGAGCACCCGGAACCACTGCTGCCCTCGCCATCCTGAACGACCAGGTCAAGAAGGGTGGTGTGATGGCATCCTCCTACGTCGGAGGACTCAGCGGTGCGTTCATCCCCGTCACCGAGGACCGTGCCATGGCAGAGGCGGCCGAGATCGGTGCGCTCACCCTCGAGAAGCTCGAGGCCATGACCTGTGTCTGTTCCGTCGGACTCGACATGATCGCCATCCCCGGAAGCACACCCGCGACCACCATCGCTGGAATAATCGCAGACGAGATGGCCATCGGAATGGTCAACCAGAAGACCACCGCCGTGAGGCTCATCCCCGTGATCGGAAAGGATGTGGGGGACTTCGCGGAGTTCGGAGGACTCCTGGGAGAGGCCAAGATCATGCCCGTCAACAAGTTCGGTTGTGCGGACTTCGTCAACCGCGGCGGAAGGATCCCCGCACCCATCCACAGTTTCAAGAACTGATCATCTTACCGGGGGAGACCCCGGGATCTTTCTCAGATATCACCGTCTCATGGGGGAACCCATCGATTCTCAGTGAACAATGATGGAATCGTCCTAGATGGAGACGTGCAGAATGATCATGATGGAATTTTGATAAAAGTAGAGAGAAAAAGATTTACGGCACTCGAGGTGCCCAAGAGAATCAGTAAAGATACGCAAGGTGGGGGCAGAGGGATTTGAACCCCCGTCAGCGGGTTTCCACTACGGGAGGAGCTACCTCCCGCGGAATCAATGAGTCATCGCTCCAGTTAGTCATCAACTACTGTCAGCAAACCCATTTACAATCACGCTCAATAACTGGAGCCCGCCAGTCTGCCAGGTTAGCCTATACCCCCTGGAGTGTGATAGCGAGAGCAATCACTTCTTGCGCATCTTTGCTGCTCTCTTTCTTCTTCTCATTTTCTTCTTGCGCCATTTCCAACGCTGGTTACCGCGTTTCTTCCAGGCGCGTGAGCCTCTCTTCATGGTGTTTCCTTCCTTGAATGCGTCATCACCGAGGGTGATGCATCCTTGGCGGGCCCGCCGGGATTCGAACCCGGGGCGTCTGGCTTAGAAGGCCAGCGCTATATCCTGGCTAAGCCACGAGCCCACACTCCACCTCCATCTACTACTATGATTTAAAGGTTTGGCTGATTTCAGAATTGTATGGAATGTCTGGCAGGTCCGGAGGACGTGATCCGGAACCCGCCTGTGTAAAAATCGTTTCACTGTGTGAGAGTCTGTATGTAATCCGCGATCGAACCGTTCCCGGTGAGCATCAGGAAGGCCTCCACGATGCACAGGAGACCGAGGATCAGAAGTACCGGCCAGAAGTTCAGGAACTTCCCGAACATCTTCACTATGCCCTCCGCGAAGTTCGTTATCATGTAAACGAAGGCACCTGCGACGAAGGCGACGATGATCCTCGGCCATCCCTCGGAAAGCATGGTCAGATCGAACTGATCGAACAGCATGTATCCGTTGAACTGCCCCATGGCGATATAGATGATCACCATGACGAAGAACGACAGTATGATGGCGAAATGCACCTCACGGAAGGGACGTATGATCAGTGCGAATGCCGCCACCGCCACGAAGATGGATGTCGCCAAGCGCCATTCACCGTATGTGGTGATAGCCTCCACGGCCATCAGGAGACCGAACAGGAACCCCAGGACCATCATACCCTTGTACTTCCAAGAATCCTTGTCCTTGGCGTAGAAGACTGCGATCAGGACGGCAAAGAGCCCTCCGACCAACAGGATGGTCTCCGGGAGGTTCGCATCGATCCACGATGTGATATCACTCGAATCCATGGGTGTGAATCAACATAGGTGTGATAAAAGGAGTCCCGTCCCGAAGGACGGGTTTGATGTTTAGATTGATGAGATCAGGCGATCTTGGTGCCTGCTGCGGGAGAGGCACCCTCGTCATAGACCTCTGCGACATCGAATACCCAGAGAGCCCTTGCCTGGAGGTGGATCTTTGCGAGCTCGGCGTTCATCTGGTCGAGCATAGGTCCCTCGGAGATGCGGACAGGGTTGGCGAGAACGATCTCATAGGACTCCATTCCGGCTGCGATGAGGATTGCCGCCTTGGGGTTGGCCTGGAGGTTGGCGGAGGCCCTCTTCATCAGGACCTCTCCGACGACGACCTTGTCTGCTGCGGGTGCGATGATGCTTCCGCAGACGATCGCGTGGGGTGCACCGCAGGCGGATGCGGTCACGAGGGTCTTGACGGTTGTCTGCTCTGCCATCTTTGCAAGTACTTTCTCAGGTATCTGAACCATTGTTGTCACCTGTTACCTATATTGTCCGAGCGGATATTTAGGAAGAAGCTATCACGCATGATACCCACCAGGAATGTACATTCAACCATCATCCTGGTAGTCCAGTGGAAACGTCCAATTCTTACACAATCCGATGAATCTCCTTATGAACGGACCTCCTGGACATACCCATGACCTCGTCCGAAACATTCACGTCGATCATACAGGACCTGTCCTTCGAATCCGCTTCCGATGACATCGAGACGGTCCTGGGACCTGGAAGTTTCGGGAAGCTCCCTCTGAGGTGCCGTGACGGCTCCTTCAACAACTTCGCACTTCTGCTGTCGGACCAATGTCCATGGTCATTCGAGATCCTCTCCGGACAATACGGTACCCTGCACAGGTGCTCGGGGTCTATCCTCAGACAGGTGGAGGATGTTCTAAGGGTCATGGATAGCATAAACCCCCGTCTGAGGGTCAAAGGCCGCACGGGATTCATCAGGAAGTTCCCGAGAAGGGCATTGGAGGAGGGAGTGCTCAATGCGGCCATACACTTCGATATCTCGAGGGTGATGGACATAACCGTGCAGCTGTTCAGCGACCATCTGGTTGTGATATCGCCCGGAGGCATGATCGAACCCGATGATTGGAAGCATGATGCCACCACCAGCCCCCGCAACAGGATGCTCGCGGAGCTCTACAGGGACATGGGCCGGGTGAACCTGCACTTCTGCGGCGTCAGGGCGATCAGGGACTCTTATCTACGCACCGGACAGATACCGCTGATGAGGAAGACGCCCGAGTTCTTCCTAGTGTTCTGCCCATCGGTGGCACAGGATCTACGCGACCACGAGAACCTGTCCAGACGTGTGGCAGATATCCTTGCCGTACGTCCGGGGGCCACCCTCGCCATGGTCTCCGAGAAGCTCCTGATATCACCGTCTGTGGCCCTGCGCACCCTCGTCAGGATGGAGAATGACGGCGTCGTGTTCGAGATGGGGGCCAACAACGGACGGAGATTCTACCTCTACAGCGTGAGGAGACCATTAAGGATAGAGAGAAGGGAGAGGACATGATCTCAAGCAAGCAAACGCGAAGGGGCCTCATCCATCACATTTTCCGACAATGAACAATGGATGAACGATGAATCATTGAATTGATGTAGAAGTGGTGGACAGGGCGAGATTCGAACTCGCGGCCTCTACCATGCCAAGGTAACGATCTTCCAACTGATCTACCTGCCCAGCAAAATCTCTGATATCTTCATAATATATAAAGATTTCTTATAAGCCACGGAATCGGGATCATGGGTTCCCCCAGATCATGACGATCCTTATCGGAACTCACTGGAAATCCTGCTTCAGAGTGGACTGGAACCTGTGGACCTCACCCTTGATGTGGGTGGGGTACTTTCCGTTCACACATGCGAGGCACAGGTCGTTCTCCTTGAAACCGATGGCCTCGATGAGTCCCTCTATGCTGATGTAACCGAGACTGTCCGCACCGATGATCTCACGGATCTCATCCACGGAGTGGGTGGATGCGATGAACTGGTCCCTGGACTTCATGTCCACACCGTAGTAGCAGGGTGCGATGATGGGAGGACTTCCGATACGGACATGGACCTCCTTGGCACCTGCCTTCCTGAGCATCGCGACGAGCTTCTTCAGGGTGGTTCCCCTGACGATACTGTCATCGACGATCATGATGCGCTTGCCGTTGACGGTGCTCTTGATGGGGTTCATCTTCATGGACACTGCGAACTCCCTCTGCTTCTGGTCGGGCATGATGAACGTCCTGTCCGCGAAGCGATTCTTCATGAATCCCTCTTCGTAGGGGATGCCGGTCGCACAGGAGTATCCGATGGCATGCGCACGTCCGGAATCCGGAACGGGCATGACGAGGTCCACATCGGCGGGGCACTCCCTCGCCAGGATCTCTCCGATCTTCCTCCTGACATCATAGACCTCGCGTCCATCCAGGATGGAATCGGGCCTTGCGAAGTAGACCCACTCGAACATGCAGAACGCCCTGGGGTGCTGTCCGGGTGCGGGATAGATCTTGAACGTGTCCTTGGTGATCTCGCAGATCTCGCCGGGCTCGATGTCCCTGACGATCTCTCCTCTGAGGGCGTCGATGGCGGCGCTCTCCGAGACCGCTATGTATCCTCCGTCGATCCTTCCGAGACAGAGGGGCCTGAACCCGTATGGGTCCCTGATGGCGAAAAGCCTGTCCTGGATCAGGATTGTGAGGGAATAGGAACCGTCCAACTCCCCCATGATGCCACGGATGGCCTTCACGGGGTCGTTGTACTGGTTCATGTACTTGCCGAGAAGCTTGATGACAAGTTCGCTGTCGGAGTCCGTGAGGAAGGCCCAGCCCTCCTTCATGTACTTCTCCTTGAGCTCGGAGAAATTGGTTATGTCGCCGTTGTGGGCGACAGCCACGGGGCCGAAATTCGTTGTCACCGTGAGGGGCTGAGCGTTGGCGATGCTCTTCGAACCTGTGGTGGAGTACCTTACGTGACCTACACCGACGTGTCCGTTGAGGTCCTTCAGGTCATCCTTGTCCAAAGCGACATTCACCAATCCGTTTCCCTTGACAGTCTCGATGGAACTGCCGTTGAAGACGGATATGCCCGCGCTCTCCTGCCCGCGGTGTTGGATGATCATGAGGGCCGTGTGCAGAGCTGATGCGACATCGAAATCGGCGGTGATGCCAACGACACCGCAGCTATGTTCCGGCCCGGCCATACGATCGCCTTACTCGCGGAGCTTAGCCCAGCTGTATGTTCTCATCTTTGCGGTCTTTCCGTATCCACAGGATGCGCAGACGCCCTTCCTGACGTGGTAGGAGCGCTTTCCGCACCTGCGGCAGGGGATGTGAGTCTTGTATTTGTTGTGCTTTCCCTGTGCCGGTGTTCCCTTTCCCATGATCAATCTCTCCTTATGGTGATATGTAGATTACATTGTCCCCGCGGACAATGACCACTTTATGCCTCTTAGCCAACTGGCCCTCATGATACTCCTCTGCATTCCTGAGTACGACGTTCATGTGGGGGTCGTATCCGTCGAGGATCCCCCTGTACTCCCTACTGCCTTTGAGTTCCACGATGACGTTCTTGTTCGCCGCCTGACTGAGGACCGTTAAGGGCTTCATCATAAGTGGTACCTCGGACTCCATAAGGGATTTACTATTTGAATGTACCTGTCCGCCCTTTATAGGTAAGGCTCAGACGTAGGCCCCTATGGCAGGTGCGTCCAGACGGTCCATGTCGTAGAAGATGATGGCCTCCCTCACCGCGTCGGCTCCGGAACCGATCCCCATGAAGTGGTCGAGCATGGACATCCTCCAAAGCAGGTCCATCATGGTGACCGCGAGGCAACCGTAGTACGCGTTGGCCATGTCGTCCTCGTAGCCGTTCTGGTCCATGAGGCTGAAGACACTGCCCATGAAGCTGTCCCTACTGTTCAGGACGTTGACGTAATCGGCCATGACCCTCATGCCCTCCGCATCGGGGACCCTGAGCCTGATATCGTTGGCATCGGCGAAGGCCTTGTGGTGCAACTCGCCCTCGTCATCCATGACCATCCACTCGATCTTGCCGTCGACGGCCATGAACATGTTCCAGTTCCAATCCTTGTCACAGTAGACGGGGACGCTGAGTGGATCGTCCGAGGACATGGACTCCATCGCCAGGTCGCGTCCGGCCTCCTCCATCGCCTCCATGTCGAGGCGGGTCTCGGGCTGCAGTCCCGAAAGGGACATGACGGGCTCGATCTGGGACATGTCCATGATCCTGCTGAGGTACGCGAGGTCTGTGAACATCGAGATGTTCTCGGAGACGCTCATGCGGAGCATGGAGGGATCCTGGTAGACCCCGGCCTCCTTGCAGATGGAGAAGAACTCCTTGTACACCGCTTTGGACTCCTTGAGGGATTCGATGATCCTCTTGTCTGCCCTGGACACGATCTCCTTGGCCTCGGCCATGGCATCGTTGCCCGTGCCCATCCATGCGCCCCTGCAGGAGAGGTCCAGTTCGACCTGCACCCTGTCACTGGCGTAGATGTGGTAGGGATACTGACGGCAGTACGTGGTCCTGTGGTCGTAGACGGTGCATCTCCTGTTCTTCAGGAACACGCAGGATCCGCGACCCTTCTTCAGGGCCAATGCGAAGTAGGGGACATCCCCGTTGACCTTCACGAGGTGCTCGGGATGGTTGTTCCTGAAGAACGCACGCTCCTCGGGCAGCACCTCGGGCTGGCAGAGGCAGCACATGCCGCACTCACTGGGACAATCAACCTTCTTACCGATGACCTCTGAATAATCGACCTCGTAATCAGCCACAGATATCGACTCCCTTCCGCTCTCCGCAGAACTCTCCGTCCTGCACCTGTACCTCGCCCCTGATTATTACTGTATCGGGGAACACGGCCTCCATGCCTCCGTAGGGGCTGTGACCGCATTTGCTGTGGAGGGAGGACACCTCGATCCTCCTGGATTCCCTCATGTCGAATATGGCGAAGTCGGCATCGTATCCCGGGGCTATCCTTCCCTTCCTGAGTCCGAAGGCCTCTCCGGGGTTCTGCGCCCCCATCCTGACCGCCAGGTCCAACGGGATGATGTCCTTGCGGACCATGTTCATGATGATCGGCATGGTGGTCTCCACCCCGGGGATGCCTCCGGGTGCGGCGTCGAACTCCTGTGCCTTGTCCTCCACCGTGTGGGGGGCGTGGTCGGTTCCGATCATGCCTATGTCCCCTGCGGTGAACCTCCTGAAGAGCGCATCCCTGGCCGCGATGTCCCGGATCGGAGGGTTAACCTTGTACTCGGCACCGGGGCAGCGGTCCACGTCGAACATCATGTGATGTAGTGTGACCTCCGTGGTGAAGCCGGCGGCCCTGGCCATATCGAGGCCCTCCGACGTGGTGAGATGGCAGATGTTTATCCTCTGCCCCTTGAAATGTGATGCCAGCCTGGAGATGGCGTTCCACTCGGCCTTCGCCGGGCGGTTCCTGAGATGGTCCCTGGTGCAGTTCTCCGTCTCCTTGGTGATCAGGGAATCGTCCTCGGCATGTACGCTGACCCTCTTGCCGGTGGACAGGGCGTTGGTGACCGCGGGGACGAGCTCCTCGTCATCGTTCAGCAGGATGTTCCCCGTGGTGGAACCCATGAAGAGCTTGAATCCGGGGACAAGCGGTGCGAGCATCTTGGCGTTGATGTTGGGTGTCACCGCTGCGAAGAGTCCGTAATCCACATGGGAACGGCCACGGATGGCAGCCTTCTTGTCCATGAGAGTGGTCATGTCGGTGACCGGGGGCTTCGTGTTGGGCATGTCCAGGACGCATGTGACCCCTGCGTGGACCGCCGAGAGCGTACCGGTGGAGAAATCCTCCTTGGCCGTCATCCCGGGATCCCTCAGATGCACATGGGGATCGGTGAATCCGGGAAGGATGATCCTGCTCGAACCCATGTCGATGCGCTCATCCCCTCCGCTGACCAACCTTCCGACGGTCACGATCCTCCCGTCGCTGATACCGATCTCCGTATACCTCAGTTCCCCGTCAACAAACGCCCTTCCGGTTATGACCTTCTCTATGTCCATTCAGATGTCCCTCCTAACGATGTCTCCGCGCGGTGATGTCTCGGAGAAGACCTCCCCTCCGAAGGACCATATCCTCGCACCGTCCCAGGTCCACGCATCCGGCGGAAGTCCCGCCTTCATGGACAGATGGCGGAGGAAGGTCTCCGCATCCCATCCCCACTCCACGGGGACCTGGGGCAGCAGCAATCCCCTGCGGCCCATGCACTCGATGATGAGTCCGTCCTCCCCTATATGAACCATGCCAGGAAGAGAACGGGGATCGTCATACCCGATCTCCCTGGGAACGGTGAGGACGGTGACCTCCACGACCACCCCGTCCAACTCCCTCTCGGAGAGGTCGGGAAAACGCGGGTCGTGGCAGGCGGAACGGGCGGAGGAGTCTATGGCCTCGCCCAAGGGCATGACCGGATACGGATATCCGATGCAACCCCTCAGATCACCCGAGGGGAATGTGTTGACGGTGACGAAGACCCCGCGCGGATCGTCGAAACCGTCCTTCGGGATCTCGGGGGCTGCGGTGCCCCGGACCTCCGACTCGATGCAGAGACGTGCGAAGGCCACCGCGGACTCCCCGACACCCATGGGATCACTCCGTCTTGTTGTAGTCGGTGATCACGATCTCGGTGGACTCGGGCTTGGATTCCGTCTTCGCGGGCTGGGGGTCGACCTCGATGGTGACCTTCTGCTTGGTGGCCTTCTTCCTTGCGCACTCGTCGTTGTTCTTGCAGGCGCTCTGCTTCCAGTTCTTCTCGACACCGCCGGCCGCATCCTTCACGAACTCGGGCATGGGCGCCTTCTGGAACATGGATGACATCCCGGCCATGAACTCCATTCCCATGGTCATGAAGTGCTTCTGGACCTCGGGGTCGGTGAACATGTTGTAGGTTGTCTTCACGAACTCCTCGGTCTTCTCCTTGGCCTTGTCGGCTGTGTCCACAGCGGATCCGACCGCCTCATGGGCGATCTCCCTGCCTGCGGACAGGGTCTCGACCGCCGCCTGCTTCTGGAGAGACATCATCCTCTCGATGAGGTCCCTGTTCTGTTTGATGAAACTCTGGAACTCCTCTTCGCTGTATCCTGACATGTTCATTCCCTCTTGAAACGGATAATGAGTTTATCGTCCTTGAAACCTGCTCCGATGATCTCCGAATCCACGAGGGAATCCGGAAGGTGGATCGTGCGCTTCTGACTTCCCGTGTGGACCATGATGCTGTTGGGGTCAAGACGGAACAGGTCCACCTGGCTTCCGTCCACGAACGGCATCTTGAGGCGGATCTGGTCCTCGCCGTCGATGGTGACCATGCTCATGGGACTCTCATCCGCGTACACCATGCAGGGATCCTCGTCACCGTAGATCTCACGGGCCATGTTCCTCAGCATCTCGACGCCCCTGAGCTCCGTCGGCATGTATGTGCAGGTCTTGATCTCCATGGGGTCGAACGCCTCGTGGATCATCTGCATGTACCTGCCCTGCTCCTCGAGCTTGTCCTTGAAGTAACTGCCCTCGCCGGCCTCCTCCGGGAGCACCCTGTTGACGATCAGGGCCTCGACGTTCTTGTTGAAGAGGCTGAGATAGGTGTAGGCGCGCATGGTCTCCTTGATCACCATGCGTTCCGGATTCAGGACCAATCTGACGGTGGTCCTCTTGGGGTCCTCCATCAGCTCCCTGACCTCCTCCATGTTGTCCTTCAGGATCTCGAGGCTGTCCAGGACCTCCTTCGACGGGAGCGGGACGTCCATCATCTTTCCGACGGTGGCCCTGGCGAGACCGATGAACCTCCTGATAACTCCGAAGACCCTGTCGATATACCAGTTGGTGATGTCCGGGAAGCTCAGGAGCCTGAGGGTCTCGCCGGTGGGGGCGGTGTCCATGACTATGACGTCATACCTCCCCTCCTTATCGAACTTGTTCACGTAGAACAGGGCGGCGATCATCTCCATTCCGGGGAAGATGGCCATCTCATCGGCGGAGATCTCCCCCATCCCCTGGGACAGCATCAGTGCGGAGATGTACTCCTGGACCTCTGACCAGTTGTACTTCATCTCAT
>JAEDJU010000148.1 GCA_016296195.1 Candidatus Methanomethylophilaceae archaeon
GACCGAGGTGTACCCCATCGGCACCGGATGCCAGGGCGATGTCCACCCTGTCGTTGACGAAGAAGAACCTGCAGTACTCGTCGGCCACCTTCCTTATCTCCAGCGCCTGCTCGAGCATCTCCCTGCCGTCGGAGTGCTTCATCCTGAGCTGGACCGCATCGGCCCCGCCCTCGTAGGCGAGTCTGGCGACCTCCGCATCGGTGCGTCCCTTGGAAAGGTCTGAGTCGGTGACCACGTACAAATCGAACATGTTCCCGGAATCCGGTTACCTGTAAAAGAAATAATGCCCGGGACGGTACCGAACAACGGTTATATCGTGGGTCGTCCGTGGCGGTCCCATGAGCATCCTCTATCGCTACGGCAGCACGTACTACATCAACATGACGAACAGATGTCCGTGCAGATGCACCTTCTGCGTGAGGAACGAGACCCCTCGTTTGGGGGATGCGGACAGTCTTTGGCTCGACCATGAGCCCACTGTGGACGAGATCATCGGGGAGATCCGCAAGGTCGACCTTTCCAAGTCCAGGGAGATCGTGTTCTGCGGTTACGGGGAGCCCACGGAGCGCTTCGACGACCTGAAGGAGTGCGCCCGCAGGATAAAGGAGGAGTTCGGGAAGCCCGTCAGGCTCGACACCAACGGTCTGGGGAACCTGATCAACGGTAGGGACATCGTCCCCGAGATGGAGGGTCTGATTGACTCCGTCTCCATCAGTCTGAACGCCCCCAACGAGGAGGAGTACCTGGAGGTCACCAAGTCCCGTTTCGGACCCGGCTCCTACGAGGCCGTCCTTGATTTCATAAAGGAGTGCAGGCAGAGGATCAACGGTGTCACGGTCTCCGTGGTCGGAGGGTCCATCAGCCCGGAATCCGAGGAGGAGTGCTCCAGGATGGCCCGGGAGATGAACGTGGCCTTCAGGGTCCGCTGATTCTTCCTTTTCCCCCGTTCAGAGGTCTGTGTTCGCGAACTTCCTCTGCGATATGACGTAGGTGACGGCGAACATTACGATACCGATCACCAGTGCGATGGCTGATGTGGGGATCGGAATGTTCGGGATGAGCTCCCTCATCATGTTGCATGCGATTACGGACCCGGACACGCACACCGCGGTCGTGAAGGTTGAGACGAGCTGCGCCCTCTGGGGGTTGATGTGGTAGTTGATCACGCATATGACTGATGCCGCGACCATCCCGACACCGAGCGACATCACCGATGACGACAGCATCTGATAGGGATCGATGACCATTCCCATCGCTATCTGGAACAGGATGGCAATGATCAGACCCATCAGGACCCCGGAGGATGTGAACATGATCCCGGTCTCGAACTTCGATCTGACGATCATGTCACGGGGGATTCCGATGGAGACCGCATGGGCGTTCCATCCGTAGCTGTGGTCGAAGGAGAACGATCCGCTCACGAGCGAAGCGGACATCGTCGCACACACCAGTATCATACCCTCTGGCATCTCCCATGAGAAGAGCAGTGCGAACAGCACGGAGAGCAGGAGGATGAAGCACATCGAACCCTTGAGGTTGTAGATGTCCTTCAGGATGAGTCCGTTCATCTCCTCTCGCCTCTGACGGTGTATACGAATATGTCGTCCAGGGACGCATCGTCGATGACGGCCTCGGGATACGCCTCCCTCAGTCCGTTCTTGTCATCCACCAGTGCCCCGCACCCGAACTCGGACCTTCTGACGGAGACTATGGAATCCCCGCCCATCCTCTCGAGCTCCTCCATGTTCCCGCATCTCAGGATGCCGTACCTCTCCAGGATGGCGTCCTTCTCGTCGAACATCACCAGTCTCCCGTTGTGGATGAATGCGATGTAGTCGGCGATCCTCTCCAGGTCCCCGGTTATGTGGGAGGACATGAGGACCGTGTGTCCCTCATCCTGTATGAATCCCATGACGTCGTCGAGGAATTCGTCCCTCGCCGCGGGATCCAGGCCGGCGGTGGGTTCGTCCAGCATCAGCATCTCAGGCGACTGCGAGAGGGCTATGGCTGTCTGAACCTTCATCCTCATTCCGCGGGAGAGGTGTTTGATCTTCCTGTTCATGGGGACGCCGAAGCGCTTGAGGGTCATCGAGAAACCCGCTGCATCCCAGTTGGGTACCAATCCAGCGAATATCCTGGAAATCCTCTCGCAATCCAGGTCCATGGGCAGATGGCATTCGTCGAACACCACGCCTATGTCGCCCGGCCTCCTGGCCTCGGGGAAGGACACCGTACCCGTGTCCGGTATCACCGCTCCGGAGATGCATTTCATCAGGGTCGTCTTCCCGGCCCCGTTGTTCCCGACCATCCCCCCGATACATCCCTTGGGGAGGGTCATGCTTATGTCGTTCAGGTGGAAGTCTCCAAAGGATTTGGACACCCCGTCAATAACGATAGAATCGGTCATCATCGCTCACCGTCGAAGAGGATGTCGATCAGTTCGTGCAGCTCCTCCTTTGATATGCCCGCGCCCCTCGCCACGTCAATGGCCCTCTGGATGTGCCCCTCGGCGGCCCTGAGGTTGCCTTCGCGTAGGACCTCCGGATCTGCGGCCGAGACGTAGCATCCCTTGCCTGCGACCGTCTCGATGAAGCCCTCCGCCTCGAGTTCTCCGTAGGCCCTCTTGGTGGTGATGACGCTTATCTTCAGGTCCTGTGCGAGCACGCGCATGGACGGCAACGGGTCTCCGGGTTTCAGTCTTCCCTGGACTATCTGGCTCTTCACCTGTTCGACGATCTGTTCGTAGATCGGCCGTCCGCTGGAGTTGCTGATTACGATCTCCATCTCTTCCTCTCAGTGATGCTGTATGATGTCACTGTATATAACTGTGTATGTACGGTATATACAGTATTCACGGTTCTTTTGTGCCTGTCATCCCATGTTCCGATGATAACCTTGTCGTTCCAGAGGTGTCGGATGTCCCGAAGTGTGCGTCCATCCATCTCCTTCTCCCCTTTCCTATATTACGCGGAGAAAGACTTTAATAAGGACTGTCAATCAAGTCGGTCGGTAAAATGACTGGCGAAGAGAAAGTCAAGAAAAGCAGGGACCCGATATTCACGGCCTGCTTGGTCATCTTCATGGTCGCAGTGGTTGCGATCCTGGGCGGATTCGTCAATGACCACTACATACAGAAAGACAATACGAAAGCAGCATACGGCGACGAGGTCGAGGTCAGCTACACCGGTTCCTTCTACGCATACGTCGGCGAGGACAAGGCTGTCGTCTTCGACACGAGCTACAGCTCCATCGGAAACGACGACGACATCTCCAAGGCCAACAGTTTTACCAAGACATCGTACAGCAACCTCACCTTCACCATCGGTAAGGGAACAATGCTCCAGGGATTCGAGGAGGCTGTCGTGGGCCACAAGGTCGGAGACACCATCAAGGTGAAGATCGACGCAGGAGAGGGTTACATCGGACCCGAGACCACCAAGTCCACCACCGGCGGATACGAGAACCTCAGTGCAACCATGCCCAAGGCGGCATTCGATAAACTCTACGAGGATGTCAAGCTCACCACAGGGGTCACAGTCACCTTCACCACCGTCTACGGATGGGAGGCAACTGCAACCTACTCCGGAAACGATGTCGTCATCTACAACATGCCCGTTGTCGGTGAGACCTACGAGTACATCGGAAACGAGGACAGCGAGTATGGAACAGTC
>JAEDJU010000149.1 GCA_016296195.1 Candidatus Methanomethylophilaceae archaeon
TCCTCGTAGGCACGGTTGCCGTATGCACAGACCAGGACACATCTGGCCCCGTTCCCCTTCAGGAGCTTGAGCCTCTGCATCGCCAGGGGAGCGGCACGTCCACCGAAGGATGGCACGGCTATGACGACGATATCGCCGTCTCCGATCTGAACATCGGTCCCCTTGAAACCGGGTTCCGACAGGTCGATGTAAATCCTGTCCTTGGAAACACCGTCCATGACCGCGTCCGCTACCTTCCTAGTTCCCCCTGTGGGGCTGAACACTACCTCGATTGCTGCCATAAAGACCACATCCAGAACACCGAATGACATCATCCATCGAGCATCTTGTACAACCTCGATATGCAATCGGCCAGGGTCCTGTCGGAGAGGGAGCGTCTGAACGCCTCCTCCACCTCGGAGAAGAGTTCCGTGAGCATCGGCCTTATGTTGCGACCGACGAGACATTCGTCATTGGGATTCCTGTGGACATCCAATATGTGGACGCCTTCCTCGGACACGGCCTCGTATATCCTGAGCAGAGACAGCTCCGACGGATCGCACACGAGGGAGTAACCGAGCTCACGTCCACGGTTCTCTATGATCCCCCCACGTTTGAGCATGGCGAGGATCTTGCGTATGTAGCTCGCATTGGTACCGACACTCTCCGCCATGATGTTGGAATCGACGACTGTAGGTGATTCCGATATCATGACCAGGATGTGCACGGCGACTGAGAACTTGGTGTCCATTGTCTTACCCTTCCACCCGATTCACAGCACCACGGATAGACCTGACGGTCATTCAGTGTATCTGTATCTGATACAGATATTGGACTTATAATTGTATCCGTCAACTACCAGGACCGGAGTGAAACACCTAATCCGGAACCCTGAGAAGATGATCGGATCGGAATGCAATGACCAAAGCAGGAATCAAACAGATCATCGACAACAGATATGCATCCAATCGCAGCATGTCAAGAGCTATCACATTCTCAGTGGCATTCTGGAAAAAGAAATTCCATGTGATCTTCCTGTGATTACACTTTTCGATGTGACTATCGCCATAACCTATGGCCCGATGAGGGTCTCTGAAGATTCTCATCGTTGATTCAAAACAGAGGCCATCATCTACATTATTAGAATTTTTTGGAAAGTATCAAAATAAAATTATGGAAAATACTAAAATTATTTTATGGAAAACCTTAAAGTTACTATAAGGAAAATATAATAATGATAGAAAAGATTTCCAAATATGACCTTAACACCGGAGGGATACCGCCCCAGACTCATCGATGATAGATTGGCCAAACACATCAAGGCATTCGGCGCGGTCAGTCTTGAAGGTCCCAAATGGTGTGGGAAGACATGGTGCGCAGAGAACGTCTGCAACAGCGAGTTCAAACTGACGGAGAAAACAGGACCGCTGAAGAACAGAGATCTTGTTGAATCGAACCCTGAGATCGCCCTCAGAGGGGAGGAACCCCACCTCATAGATGAATGGCAGGAGGTACCGAGCCTTTGGGACGATGTCAGGAACGAGGTCGATAGAGTCGGAAGAAAAGGATGCTTCATCCTGACCGGTTCTTCCGTACCCAAGAGGGAAACATACATCCACAGCGGAACAGGACGCATTGCCAAATTGGATATGCGTACGATGACCCTCTTCGAGATGGGAGATTCCGCCGGATCGATCTCCCTCAATGATATCCTATCTGGAAAACTGAACAATATGGATTGCGGTGAACCATCACTGGACCATATAGCGAACCTGATCGTCCGTGGAGGATGGCCGTCCGACATAGGGTTGGACCCGGAATACTACGGATTGACTGCGAAGCAATATGTGAAGGAATCTGTGGAGGATGCATGCAGACTGGATGGCAAGAATCGTAACAGGGAAAAGATGAGGATGCTCCTGAAATCACTTGCACGCAACGAAAGCACTCTCGCCAGTGACAGCAAGGTGATGGAAGACATGAAGATGTATGAAGACAGCACCATCACATCGCCAACATTCTCCGAATACTCTGATTGTCTGAACAGAATACATCTGATAGAGGACACGCCGTGTTTCAGACCCAACATACGTTCGGAATGGAGGGTCGGTAAAACACCCAAGAGACATCTGACCGATGTTTCACTCGCCGTGGCGGCCATGGAGATAGGGAAGGAAAGGATCATGTCTGATCTGAGGACTTTTGGATTCCTATTCGAAAGCCTGTGCGAACATGACCTCCAATTGTACTCCGAATATCTGGAGTGTAAGTTCTTCCACTACAGAGATGGTCGTAACAGGGAGATCGATGCGGTGATTGAATCCCCCGACGGATCCTGGACGGCAGTGGAGATCAAGCTCGGACCGGGTCAAATAGATTCAGCAGCGGAATCCCTGTTGAAAATCAAAGAACAGTTCGAGAAGGAGGGTCAGGCTCCGAAGAACCTGGTGGTGATATGCGGCATGACCCGCTACGCCTACAAGCGGCCCGATGGAGTTATGGTGCTTCCGATCACGGCACTGAGACCATGAGACGGGTGAAACGTCCACCACACAAACAGTTATAATCCATACCCTACTACTAGGGAATGTCGGGAGATGGAGGGTGGCCGACGGTAGCCGCAAGGCAGCTGAGGAAGTTCCCTCCTCCAAGGGCAAGATGGACGCACGTAAGGGCGTACGGCGAGAGCTGTGGCAAGGGCCCAGAAACGACACAGACCGGATGTACAGGATGATCCGCCAGGCGGTGACGTTCCCCGGGATTTGGTGAAACGGCGACTCCCCATCGGAGCAAGTCCATACAACAGGGATGAACGGCCCGGGACCTGTGGGTAGGACGCGAAGTTGAATGCCACCTGAAACAGAAGGGGGGCTACTACCATCACCCGACTTTCCATTTCGAGAGGAAACCCCACATGATGCTCGAACGCTGCCCCAAATGCTCGCCAGACACTGGAATAAGGATCATGCCTCCGGAGGAGACCCTGAAGAGGGTCCTCCCGCTTCTGAAGACCGCCGGTCTCGGGGAGCCGGAGAACATCACGGACAAGGACAACCTCGGGATCCCCGTTTTCTCTGTTGACCGCCAGGAGACCGCACTCGGCAAACCCAAGTACTACAACGGGAAGGGTGTAACCGTGGAGCAGGCGGAAGCCTCCGCCGTCATGGAGAGCATCGAGAGGTACAGTGCCGAGCAGAGGGATTCGGACGAGATCGTCTACGGTACCTACGAGCAGGCATGCGACGTCATGATGACCGTGAACCCCGTGGACCTAATCCTCCCCCTGAGGGTCCTCGACCACTACGAGGGACAGACCATCGCCTGGACACAGGGATTCGAGATGTTCAGGGGGTGTCCCATCTGGGTCCCCGCATGCGCAGTCTACTACCCGTACTATCCAGACGATGACTTCCAACTCTTCAGATGGCACACGAACGGTATCGCCGCCGGTAACACCATGGAGGAGGCAATCCTGCATGCACTGTTCGAGGACATAGAGAGGGATGCATGGTCGATAGCCGAGTACAACGACAGGACCTATGCCGACATCCTGATCCGCGACAAGGATTCCGTCCCCGCACAGCTTATCGAGAAGTTCACCGACCAGGGCATCGAGATCCACCTGAAAGACCTCACCAATGACATCGGGGTCCCCACGATCGGGGCATCCGCCGATGACACCGTCAC
>JAEDJU010000150.1 GCA_016296195.1 Candidatus Methanomethylophilaceae archaeon
CCACGAGAATGAGGCCTGGGCGTTCATGGTCCTTGAGACCCACGAGCATGGAATCGTCTATGGAAAGGGAACCGTCTCTGATGGAACCATATCCCTTTATGGAAGCAGCACGGATGGAAACGCATTCGTAGTGACCCTCTACAGCTGGTGATCTCCAAACACCTAACCGGTCCGATCACCGGGCCGGCAAACCACTTCCATCACATCATCTCGCGCGCACGCGTCACCTTTTTTATAACACCCTTGGAATCCCAGTTTCATGACAGATCAGATCGAGGAGACGATCAGGAAATTCGCACTGCAGAACGCGGTGTTCTTCAAGGGTACGGCCAACCCCAAGGCCGTCGTGGGGAAGATCCTCGGAGGATGCCCCGAACTCAGGTCCAAGGCGGGGGAGATCACGCCCCTCATCAACCAGATCGTGGCGGAGGTCAACGCCATGGGTCTGGAGGCACAGACCAAGGCACTGGCGGAGATGGATTCCTCCATGCTCGTGAAGGAGAAGAAGGAGCGCAAGTACGAACTCCCCGACCTCGAGGGAGTGGACGGGAAGGTCGTCATGCGTATCGCACCCGGGCCCTCCGGACCCCTTCACATCGGACACACCCGTGTCTCCATCCTCAACGACGAGTACGTGAAGAGATACGGTGGGGACCTCGTCCTCAGGTTCGAGGACACCAACCCCGAGAAGATCGACCCTGATGCCTACGACATGATCCCGGAGGACCTCGACTGGCTCGGAGTCAAGTGCAACAGGAGGTACATCCAGTCCGAGAGGTTCGAGATGTACTACGACTACACCAGGAAGCTCCTGGAGATGGGTCACGCCTACGTCTGCACATGCAACGGAGACCACTGGAGGGAGCTGAAGGAGAAGAAGACCGCATGCCCCTGCCACGACCTTCCTGTGGAGACGCAGCTGGAGAGGTACGACAGGTTCCTCGCAGGCGAATACAAGGAGGGAGAGGCGGTCGTCGTTGTCAAGACCGATCTCTGCCATCCCAACCCCGCCGTCAGGGACTTCGTGGCCCTCAGGCTGGTCGATCACCCCCATCCTCTCACCGGTGACAAGTACGTGGCATATCCCATGATGAACCTCTCCGTTGCCATCGACGATCACGAGATGGGAATGACCCATGTCATCCGTGGAAAGGACCACCTGAACAACACCTTCAGGCAGGAGTACATCTTCGACTACTTCGGATGGAAGAAGCCCGTGTACTACCACTACGGATTGGTCAACATCCCCGACACAGTCCTCAAGACATCCCTCATCAAACAGAGCATTAGGGATGGGGAGTACTCCGGATGGGACGATGTCAGGACGGGAACCGTCAGGGCCATGGAGAGGCGCGGTATCCAGCCCGAGGCCATCAGGAGATACTGGGTCGAGTCCGGTATCAAGCCCGTGGACATCCAGTTCTCTTGGGACAACCTGTACGGAATGAACAGGGACGTCATCGACGGTGTATCCAACAGGTACTTCTTCGTGAAGGATCCGGTCAGGTACGATATAGACGGTGTCGACGTCATCGAGGGCAAGGCACCCCTGCACCCCGACCATCCGGAGAGGGGAGACAGGACCTACAGGCTGGAGGACCCCAGGACCGTGTTCCTCGCAGCGGACGACTCCAAGCTCTTCACCGATGCCAAGCAGATCAGGCTCAAGGACCTGTGCAACCTCGACTACGGACTTCCCGCCAAGTACGCAGGGAATGATGTGTCCATCCTGAAGAAGGGTGTACGCGCGGTCCAGTGGGTCGGAAGGGACTCTGTCGAGGCGAGCATCCTCATGCCTGATGGAACCGTTCAGCAGGGACTCGTCGAGGGTTCCATCATGAAGGAGACATCCGAGACCGTCCAGCTCGAGAGGATCGGATTCGTCAGGATCGAGTCCAAGGATGCCGGCAAGGTCTCCATGGTCTTCGCACACCGCTGACCGTCAACCAGGTGCCATGAGGCACCATCTTCCCCTCCTCCGGGAGGGTCATTCACCTTTCCAAGCTTTCTCCATACCAATATGGACTGTATCCGTGGATGTTATACATACATCAAATAATTCTACTTATTATCTATAGGAAAATATCTAATATCCTCATGGTCGATTCTCGACCGATTCATATGTCAGGATCAGGCGGAAGACATGTTTTTGATGCCATCGGAATGACCCGTGTGGTCATCGAGGATGGAAAGGTCGTCGAGGTCGGAAAATCGGAGTTGGACTATTGTCCCATCTACGCCAAGCGCTTCGGCACAGAGAAGATCACCCCCGAGATGATCCGTGAGAACATGGAGTTCCGTATCAGGGATTTCGGTTTCTGCACCGAGAACAGGGTGGTCAGATCCCCCGATTACATAACGTTCGGAGTGTCCGAGATCCTCAGCACCTCTCTCAAGAACGGCGTCATCGATGCCGCCGTCATCGCCGCGGACGGGTGTGGTACGGCCGTCATAACCGAACCTGAGCTCCTGCAGGGAATGTGCGGCAGGATCTCCGGACTCGTGGAGACATCTCCCCTTCAGGTCGTCCTCGATGCAGTGGGCAGGGACAACGTCCTAGATCCCGAGACCGTTCCCCTGAACATGATCAAAGGTGCTGAACTGGCAGATTCAAAAGGTTACAACAGGTTCTCCGTCACCGTTACCAATCCCGACGATGCCCGCACCCTGAGGGAGCGCTACGGTGATCGCGTTGTCATCGTCGGTGTGCACTCCAGTCACCTGACCTGCAAGGGTGCTGAGATTATGTTCGACAACTGTGACATAATAACCGCATGCGCTTCCGCATTCACCCGTAATGAGGCATCGAAGCGTGACGTCGTCGTTGCCGGAAACAAGGTCCAGATATTCGGTGTGACGCCTCTCGGAAAGAAAATGGTCATCGAGAAGCTCGAATCCATCGGCCTCAAGCCCTATGATGGCGGCCCCAAGGATGAGCCCAGGCCGTTGATCTCATGGCAGGGATGATCTCCGGATCATCAATACCCTGTCCCCTCCCCTCTGGAACCTGTAATCTGTCCTTTCGATGGATACCTCGTACGGTCCGGAATAGTGTCCGATGACATCATCGATCATATCCGAATGTTCGGAGTTCAGGTCCACCAGGGGAAATATCCTCACTTCCCTGCATACTCTCAGCATCTCGTCGATGGTCGCGATGTGGAAATCGTAACCGAGCTGGGTGTACATCAGGAGGAAATGGGAGCTCAGACCGATGTCGAACGAATCATCTCCGAAGGGTATCCTGTCGGGGAACTCGAACGGGACGTACCTCCCCTCCTCCGATCCCTTCTTGAAATCATCCAGGAAGGTCCTCATCGCCGACATGCGGATGGCCTCCAGTTCATCCGGATTCCTTATCGTGGTCCATTCGTAGTTCTCCAGGTTGGAGCGGACCTGCCCCATGACCACGTCCCTCACCTGCTCTATCCTCTCCATGAGTTGATCCCGGGAGAAGTTGTAGATCGGATCGAGGGATGTGACATCGTATCCGAGCTTTGTGGCCTCGGCATTGAAGCTCGCGGGTCCGTCTCCGAATCCCGCTATCCTCTTCCTCATATCCTCCTCGGTGAGCTGGAACATCCTCCTGTACTCGGATAGGTTCCTCCCCCAAGGAACGACGGAATCAAGGGT
>JAEDJU010000008.1 GCA_016296195.1 Candidatus Methanomethylophilaceae archaeon
GAAATGGGATGATGACATACTCCTCCAGCTGTGCTGCGAGATCAGGAAGAACGCGAAACCCATGATTGCCGCCATGAACAAGGCGGACATCGCACCCGAGGGGAACATCGAGAGGGTCGAGTCCGTGAACGACATGTGCGTCGTCACCATGGCGGAGACCGAGCTCGCACTGAAGAAGGCGGCCACCGGAGGACTCATCGAGTACACCCCCGGAGACCCCGGATTCAGGATCAAGGACGGCGTGAAGGTCAACGACGGACAGAGGAAGGCCCTGGACTACATGGCCGAGAACATGAAGAAGTACGGAGGCACAGGTATCCAGAAATGCATCGAGGATGCCGCCTTCAAGATGCTCGACCTCATCACCGTCTACCCCGTAGAGGATGAGAACAAGTTCACAGACCACTTCGGAAGGGTCCTTCCCGATGCCTTCCTGGTTCCACGCGGATCCACCGCGAAGGACCTGGCATACCGCATCCACTCGGACCTGGGGGACAAGTTCATCAGGGCCGTGAACGCACGCACGAAGCGCACCGTCGGAGCCGACTACGAGCTCCAGGACGGGGACGTGATCAGGATCGTCGCCAACAAGTGAGTGAAGATGGGTACCTGGGACGTCAGACTGATCAGTGCATCCTCGATAACCATCGGGGAAGAGCCGGTGATAGAGCTCTTCGGAAGGACCCGCACCAAGGAGTCCATCGTCATACTGTGCAGGGGATACCTCCCCTATCTGTACGCCGTGGACCCCCGCGAGGGCATGGAGGAGATCCTGAACAAGGACCAGGAGGTGGTCTCCACCGAGAGGGACAGACTCCTCTACAAATCCGAGATGCACGACGTCCTGAAGGTCACCCTGAGGAACCCTTGGAAGGTCACCGACTTCAGGAACAGGTTCCGCAAGGCGGGACACGATGTCCTCTCCGCGGACATCACGTTCCATCACAGGTTCTTCTACGACATGGATATGGGATCCTGCATCAGGGTGACCGGGGAGATCGAGGAGGGAAAATACAACACCGACCTGGTGGTCGGGATGTCATCCTTCGAGAACATCGATTCCTTCGACCCGGGGCTCAGGATCCTGTCATTCGACATCGAGAACAGCATCGAGCACGAGTTCATCTACACTATCTGCGCCGTCGTCGGCGAGGACGGGGAGATGAGGGAGTGCGAACCGCTGGTCGGCACCGAGAAGGAGATCATCACCGGATTCTCCGAACTGATCAGAAGGGAGGACCCTGACGTCATCACGGGATACAACATCGACAACTACGACATCCGCAAGATAATGGAGAGGGCCAAGGCCAACAAGATGCAGGATGCCCTGCCCTGGGGAAGGGATGGTGGGCAACCCCGTATCGTCAGCGAGAGGTTCTGGAGGATCAAGGGCCGTCTGATATGCGATGCATGGTGGGCGGTGAAGAAGGAGCTCAGACCCAAGCAGGAGACGCTCAACGCCGTGTCCCTGCAGCTCCTTGGGGAGCAGAAACTGGATGTGGACCCCAAGTACATGGATGCGGAATGGTCCAAGGACAGGGAGAAGGTCCTCAGATACTGCCTGAAGGATGCCGAACTCGCACTCAGGATCCTGCTTGAGGTGGGAACACTCCGCAAGGACATGGACCTGGCGGCGGTGTCCAAACTGACCATAGAGGATGTGATGACCTCCGGATCCTCACAGCTTGCCGATTCCCTGCTCATCCGTGCCGCCGACAGGGGGAAAATCGGAGTGCCCATGACCAAGGGCAGATTCTCCAGCTCGGACCAGATCGAGGGAGGGTATGTGCACACCATGACCCCGGGACTCTACCATTGGGTCTGCGTCCTGGACTTCAAATCCATGTATCCTTCGCTGATAATCGCGAAGAACATCTGCTTCACAACACTCTGTCCCGACGGGGAGATAGTCTCGCCCTCTGGTGCGAGGTTCATGTCCAAGGAACGGAGGGTCGGACTCCTGCCCACGATCCTGTCCAACCTGATGGAGGAGAGGGACAGCATCAAGAGGAGGATGAAACAGACCGCGGACAAGCACGAATACCATTATCTTGATGGTCTGCAGGCCGCGGTGAAGGTCCTGATGAACACGTTCTACGGCGTGTTCGCATCATCGTTCTACAGGTTCACCGACAAGAGCATCGGGGCCGCCATCACATCCTTCGCCAGGGCCAACGTCAAGGGCATCATCGAGGAGGTGGAGTCCGAGGGGGTCCCCGTGATCTACTCCGACACCGACTCGGTCTTCATGCAGTCACCCGAGCACAACCTGGAGGGTGCGGTGGAGTTCGGGGAGAGGATGGCCGACCGCTACTCCCGCGACGGAGGAACGCTGGAGTTCGAGAAACTCCTGGAACCGCTTTTCACACACGGCAAGAAGAAGAGGTACGTGGGCAGGATCGTCTGGCCCACCGTCTCCGACGAGCTCCTGGTCAGGGGATACGAGATCAGGAGGTCCGATTCCTTCGACCTCCAGAGCAAGGTTCTGACCGACCTGTTCGAGATGATACTCGATGAGAGGAACGACGAGGCCCTGGAGATGGTCAGGACCGCCATACAGTCGGTCCAGTCAGGTAAGGTTCCGCCCTCCGACCTGGTGATCTCCAAGACCTGCAAGGGTCTTGATGCATACGAGAACCCCGACAGAATGGCGAACGTCCAGGCGGCGAAGAAGCTCATCGCCATGGGGTATGACTTCATCCCCGGGATGAAGATATCCTGGATAGTCACGGACGGGAAGTCCACGCCCCAGACTGTGGAGCCCTTCGTGAGCGGTGTCGAGTTCACCGCCAAACCAGACTACAGATACTATGCCGAGCGCCTGTCCCAGACCGCATCCCGTATCACAGAGGTCTTCGGTTGGGACGAGAGGGACCTCATGAGGGGCAGCCAACAGGCCACCCTGTTCAGCGGAGCGTTCTCGTCATCCGATGATGCACCGAGGGACAGGCCCAAACCGGCGGCCAAACCGAAGCCCAGGGTGAAGAGCCTCGACGAGTTCTTCTGAGGTCACATTTACATATCCATAGATTCTAGTCCAAGACGATGACCCTTCTCGGAGACATCGGCGAGCGTCAGCTCATAGAGGATTTCAAGAGCTTCATCAGACCGGAGGGTCTGGTGGGACCCGGTGATGACGCCGCCATCATCGGAAAGGACACGGTGGTGTCCACCGATATCGTGACATTCGACAGGCATTTCCCCGCCGGGATGACCTACGAGCAGTTCGGATGGTATGCCGCGGCAGTGAACTTCAGCGACCTGGCCGCGATGGGAGCGAGACCCATCGGATTCCTGGCAGGACTTGCCTTGCCATTGGACCTGGATTCCAAGGCGGCATACGACATAATGAGCGGCATCGACCAATGCTGCGAGTTCTGCGGAACTGGTATCGTCGGAGGTGACACCAAGACCGGGCCCGGCATAGTGGCCGGAACGGCGATCGGGACCATGGACGGGAGGAAGCCCATGCTCAGGTCGGGAGCATCCCCTGGAGATGTCGTCGCGGTCACCGGACCCCTAGGATCCCCCGCGGCGGGATTCATATCGTTGGACCACGGGATCGACGCCCCCGCCGCAAGGGAATCCCTGTACGTTCCGATACCCAAGGTGGCCGAAGGTATGGCGTTGGCATCATGCGGTGCCGTCACATCCTGCATGGACCTCTCCGACGGTCTGGCGACGGCGTTGAACACGATCTGCTCCGCATCCGGTGTCGGTATAGACATCGAGTACGACTTCCTTCCCAAAGGAGAATGCGTAGAGGAGGTTGCAGAGGCCACGGGGTCGTCACTGGAGGACATGCTCATAGGTTGGGGCGGGGAGTACGAACTGGTGTTCACCGCCGACAAGGACAGACTCGACAGGATCTATGATGCGGAGGTGGAGTTCTCCATCATAGGCATGGTCAACGACGGCGATGGTCTGGACCTGATCCGCGAAGGCGAGAGGAAGAGGATCGGATATGGCCGCTACTAACGGCGACAGGATCGAATCCCGCTTCTACGAGAAGGTCGATGGCGGGTACATCTGTGGACTCTGCCCCCACAGATGCCGTATAGGCATCGGCGGATACGGGAGATGCGGTTCCCGCAGGGCGGACGAGGACATGCTTGTCGCCCACTCCTACGGAAAGGTGTCATCGCTCTGCGTGGATCCGATAGAGAAGAAACCGCTCTACCACTACAAACCTCACTCCAGATGCTTCTCGGTTGGAGGTACCGGATGCAACATGAGATGCAGGCACTGTCAGAACTACGCCATATCCATGCTGTCCTCCGGGAAGAAGAGGACCACCTACGAGAGACCGGATGAACTGGTCTCACTGTGCAGGAGCGAGGGGCAGGACATAATTGCGTTCACCTACAACGAACCCATGATCTGGTTCGAGTACATCATGGACGTGATGGCATGCGACCCCGAACTGCACCTGGTCCTTGTCACCAACGGACTGGTCTGCGAGAAACCCCTGAGGGAGCTGTGCAGAGTCACCGAAGCCATGAACATAGACATCAAGGGATTCACGGACGACTTCTACATGAAGGTGTGCGGTGCCCATCTGGACGATGTGCTCAGGTCCACGAAGATCGTGTTCGAGGAGGGCGTCCACCTGGAACTCACGTATCTGGTGATCCCCGGATACAACGACGGCGAGGACGAGGTCCGCAGATTCTGTCAATGGGTGATGGAGAACCTGTCGGAGGACGTTCCCGTTCATTTCACCAGGTTCCACCCGGACAACGAGATGATGGATGTCCCGTGGACACCTGTGGAGACCGTGCTGAGATGCAGGGGGATCGGCATAGAATGCGGACTCAACTACGTGTACGTGGGGAACGCCCTGATAGAGGGTGCCGACGACACGTACTGCCCGGATTGCGGCACAGTGGTGGTGAAGAGGCTCGGATACCTCGTGGACCCTGTGAATCTGGACGGGAACAGATGCGCTGCCTGCGGGTACCCCGTCAATATCCTCCGCTGACATCCAGCTTTTTGTACGATTCCAGTACTTTTAGACACACAGACGCCGAGTGTCATCGGTCAAATGTTAAGATAACGATGGATAAACGGGCGATATGCACGGAAGGGAACGATCCGGAAATCTCCCGACCGTGCATACTCTTCTCAACGGATCAACATGGTCAGCGGGTTCCCCAGGATCATGACCATGACATAGGAGACGGTGATAGGGAGGACGAATGGTATCATCGGAGTGACCTCCACATCGTTCCGACCGTACTCCCTCAGACGTCCGTACACCATCGGATCGTCCGATGGGCGTATACTCCTCACCTCCCCATCCACCACATCCTCCGTAGGCCACACGAAGGAGGCCTCCGCCTCATCGATGGACATCCTGTGATGGGATACCGACAGACATCCCGACGACATGCTGCGGATGAGGGTCGGGATCGCCCATGCCAACGAGAGGGCCAGGGCCACGATGAGGATCGCCATCGGCGGATTCAGGAGGATACCGTCGATGGGGCCCGATGACCACAGAACACCCGACCAAGGATAGAACGGGGACACCATGGATATCGACATCATGGCCTTCGCATCGGCACCTCCCCTCAGCAGTCCGGTGTGGTAGAGTGATAGGAACAGGAGGTACATCACCGGCACGACCAGGGTCCACGGACCCTCCCCGTCCATGAACAGGACCAGATGGATGATGGTCGGCAGCAACAGGACAGAGACCGCCCGGATCCCGGATATCCTGTCGGACAACATGTACGAGGACATCATCGAGACCGCCACCACACCGAGGATGACATGGACGACACCGTCCAGACGAAGAGGGCACATCACGACCGCGACGACCGACATCGAAAGCCAATGGAGGTCCGACACCTCCCTGGACCTTATGTCCTGATACGCTGCGGAGACCATTATCACGGAGACCATGACGAAACACACGGTTTCCGCGGATATGCAACACATATCACACGGAAATCCATCCCCAGCTTATTATAGTTCATAGGACTGGATTAGAACATGTCATTCAAGAGAACGATGACCATCATCGCCGTACTGGCAATGATGGCCGTACTGTTCGTTCCCGTCGTCTCGGATGAATCATCAGCCGAGATAACAACGGACGGCATCACGGTCGTGGTCCCAACCCACGATGTGACCGAGACCAAAACCGGGAACACCATCTCACTGGTGATCGACAACCTGAAGGTCAACAACAACAAGACGACCAGCGTGTCGATGTATATCACCAACGATTCGCCCAACGCCCTGAACATCAGCACCTCCGGGATATCCGGGAACAGCCTGACGATATCCGCCTCCTCGGACAAGAGCCTCATCTTCCCAGGAGACGTCTCGGACAAGACGATCTGCACGGTGACCCTGGACATCACCGCGGATGAGTACGCCAAGAGTCAGACCGACACCGCAGGCGCAAAGGTGATCATCACCGATGTCTCGGACGGAAGCAGCGTGATCATAGACATCACCATGAACGTCGATGTGGAGTCCCAGTACTACTCCAAGGATGCGTTCAACAAGTTCTTCGGTCTGTTCCCCAACAACCTGCCCGAACCCCTGGACAATCAGTGGTTCACCGCCCTGGTCACCCTGGTCATATGGATCCTGGCCACCGTTGTCGTCGCCAACTTCGTCATACCCATCCTGACCAGACTCGTCGGATTCAGGAAGACGAGCGAGGAGAGGAAGAAACTCAAGAAGACTCTCACCAAGCTCATCACCATCCTGATGTTCGTCATCGCACTGAACGAATGTGCCCAGATCGTCGGTGCAGGACCTGAGATCAGCCGTTCCATGAGCTCCCTGTCCACCATCCTCTATGTGGTGATCGGAGCCATGATCGGATGGGAGATCTACCTGTTCATCGTCACATCGTTCTTCCGCAACGCGGAGGACTCGATAGAGGTGGACGGATTCGACACCTCCCTGGTGCCCCTGTTCAAGATGATCGGTAAGCTCGTCATCTCGGTGGTCGCGGTAGCGGTCATCCTGGCCTGCTTCGGAGTGGACCTCGGCGGAATACTGCTGAGCGCTGGAGTGGTATCCTTGGGTATCACCCTGGGTGCGCAGAACATCCTCGGACAGTTCTTCAGCGGTATCGTGCTGCTCTCCACCAGGCCTTTCAAGAAGGGCGACTATGTGAAGATCAACGACACGGTCTACATCGTCCGCAAGGTCAAGCTGATGTACACCGAGTTCAACAACTGGGACAAGGACCAGATCGTCACCATGCCCAACAACGTGGTCTCATCCGCATCCATAGTCAACCTCACAAAGGATTCCAAGAACACCAGGATCTTCGTCTACATGGATGTGGCCTATGATGCGGACCTCTCCCTGGCGAAGGAACTGATGATCAAGGCCGCCATGATGCACCCCCATGTCATCAAGGACGGAAGCGAACCGATGCCCGGAACCAGGCTCACAGCCTTCCTCGACTCCGGAATAGAGTTCAGGCTGGCATGCTTCGTCGACGACTTCGACAACAGCTCCCACTACGCGGGACAGCTCAGGGAGATGATGTACAAGCTCTTCCTGGACAACGATGTGGAGATCCCCTACAACAGGCTCGAGATCACCATGTTGGAGCCCTGCGACGGAAAGAAGAAGGACACCGACAAGACGGACGACTGATTCCGTAGCGATTCTGCGGATTCCGCAGAATGACAAACCTCTTACCCCTTTTTTTACTTGATAACCTAGGGATTTCCACTAAATGACCACGAAATCCTACAATTTATATAATACGACCAGATTCTGTGCCGAGCAGCTACGAATTCAGTAGAGAGCGGGGGATTTTATGATCGACAACCTTGACAAGAGAATCATCGAAATCATGAAGAAAGATTCCAGATGCCCCTTCGTCGAAATAGCGAGCCAGCTCGGAGTGTCCGAAGGAACGGTCCGCAGCAGGGTACACAGGATGACGGAGGAGGGCATAATCCGCGGGTTCACGATAAAGACGAGCTCGAGGAACGTCAAGGCTCTGGTCGAGATAAGGATAGATGTCAACACCGACACCCAGGAGATAGCCAAGGAGCTCGCGAGCTACGACGGTGTCACCGAGGTCTTCGAGGTCACCGGTGACCAGGACATAATCGCGATCGTGGATGTCGAATCGTCGCAACACCTCAACGATATCATCGAGAGGGTCAGACGCTACGACAACATCCTGAGTACCCGCACCCGCCTGATATTGAAGGAGCATTTCGGAGAGGCCTGATACTAATGTTTGCAGGAACAGGAACAGCACTGATCACTCCGTTCGCGAAGGACGGGAGTGTCGACGAGGAGGCTCTCAGGAGGCTCGTCAACTTCCAGGAGGAGAACGGCGTCAACACACTGGTCCCATGTGGGTCCACCGGTGAATCCGCGATGATGAGCTACGAGGAGCACCTGAATGTCATCAGCATCGTCGTGGACGAGGCCAAGAGGGCCAAGGTCCTGGCCGGTGCGGGAAGCAACTGCACATCCGAGGCGGTGGAGCTCAGCAAGAATGCTGAGGACCTCGGTGCCGACGGAATCCTCTCCATCTCACCCTATTACGTCAAGCCCACACAGGAAGGCATATTCAAGCACTACGAGGCCATCGAGGCGGCCCTGGACATCCCCATCATCGTCTACAACATCCCCGGAAGGACCGGTTCCAACATCAGCGTGGACACCATGCTCAGGCTTGCCGAGCTCCCGGGAATCGTCGGAGTGAAGGAGGCCAGCGGCAACATGGCCCAGATCCAGAACATCATCGCGAGGAGGCCCGAGGGATTCGAGGTCCTCAGCGGTGATGACAGCATCACCCTCGCCCTCATGAGCATGGGAGCGGACGGTGTCGTGTCGGTGGCATCCAACTGCTGTCCCGGACTCGTGTCCGAGATGGTCAACAACGCCCAGTCCGACAAGTTCGAGATCGCCAAGTCGATCCACAACAAGCTGCTCCCCCTGTTCGGAGCACTCTTCTGCGAGTCCAACCCGATCCCCATCAAGTATGTGATGGGAACCATGGGATACGGCAACGGATGTCCCCGTCTGCCCCTCACCCCCCTCTCCGAGAACGGGAAGGAGATCCTGGACCCCATACTCAGGGACCTTGGAATCTGAGGCAGGATGATGATCGACGTCGTGATCGGAGGCGCCACCGGGAAACTGGGAAGCCTCGTCTGCAATGCCATCGCCCGCTCGGACGACATCAGGCTCAAGGGAGCCGTGGTGTCATCCGATGGCGGGAACGTCGGGAAGGAGGTAGTGCCGGGAGTTTTCGCGACCGGTCCCGATTCCCTGGACGATGTGCTGGCGGACTGCGACGTCTACGTGGACCTCACATCCCCCGCCGCCGCATCGAAGGTGGTGGCGGAGGTCCCGAAGACCGGGGCCAACATCATAGTCGGGACCACATCAGTGGACCCCGCGGCCCTGGAGAGAATGAGGATGGAGGTGGAGAGGAACGGCACGTCCGGCCTCGTCTCCGCCAACTTCTCAAGGGGGATCAACGTTTTCTGGAGGACCTGCGAGGCCCTCGCATCGCAACTCGATGACTACGACATAGAGATCGTCGAGGCGCATCACGCTTCAAAGGGCGACGCCCCCTCGGGGACATCGTCCGAGACCGTGAGGAGGCTCGTCGAGAGGACGGGCATCGAAAACATCCGGTACGGAAGGCATGGGGTCACCGGACCCCGCGGCAGGGAGATCTGCGTGCACTCCATCCGCGCCGGAAACATAGTGGGGGACCACACGGTCATGTTCGCCAAGGGCGACGACATAGTGGAACTCACACACAGATCGGTTTCCCGCGGGACCCTCGTGGACGGCTGCATCGAATCGATAAGATGGATGGCCGATAAGAGGGACGGCAGGATCCACAACATGTTCGAGGTGTTTGGATTATGATCACCGTAATGAAATTCGGCGGTACCAGCGTGGGTTCCGCAGAGGCATTGAACAGAGTAGCGAACATCATCGCCGATACGGAGGGCGAGAAGGTCGTCGTGGTCTCCGCGATGTCCGGAATCACCAACTTCCTCGTGTCCGTCGTCGACAACCCCCTCACCGACCCCGACGCGGTGGTCGACCAGTTCAGGAACAAGCACCTGATCGAGGCCAGCCAGCTCTTCGACGGGGACATCATGAACGAGTTCAGGGCGGAGTTCGACACGAGGCTCGAGGCGTTCAGGACCGCCATAATGGGCGACAGGGCGAATCCCCTCTACAGGGACAACGTCGTCTCCCAGGGTGAGAGGTTCTCATCCCTGATGCTCTCCTATGTCCTGAAGAAGATGGACATCAAGTCCGTCGCCCTCAGCTCCGAGCAGGCGGGGATCGTCGCGGTCGGAAACCCCATGGCCGGTTCCGCGGACCTGCTGAAGACCGCATCCGGCATGACCATGAAGGTCAAACCCCTGCTGGCGATGGGTGTCGTCCCCATCATCACCGGATTCTACGGTGCCAACGAGGACGGTGTCCCCCTGACCTTCGGAAGGGGAGGATCCGACTACTCCGCCGCGGTCGTCGCCAACGCCATCGACGCGGACATGCTGGAGATCTGGACCGATGTGGACGGATTCATGTCCGCCGACCCCAGGATCATCCCCAGCGCCATCAAGATCGACGAGATGAACTTCGGAGAGGCCGCCGAGCTCGCCTACTTCGGTGCCAAGGTCCTCCATCCCAGGACCATCGAGCCCGTCAGGCTCAAGCACATTCCCCTGAAGGTCAAGAACTCCTTCAAGCCCCAGGAGCCCGGAACACTGATCCACCACCTCCGCAAGTCCAAGAACGAGCTGCTCAGGAGCGTCGCCGCCAAGACCGACCTCTCCATCATCACCATCAGCTCCGCGGAGATCGCGTACAGGCCCGCCATGGTCGCCAGGATCATCGAGAAGATCGCAGACATCGACGTCATCATCTACTCCATATCCACATCCCTTTCCACAGTCGCCTTCCTCGTTCACAACAACGACGTCACCCAGACCCTCAGGCAGCTCAACGGCCTGAACGGAGGGGACATCGAGAGGATCGACGTGAAGAACAACGTCGCCCTGATCTGTGCCGTCGGTGACAACCTGCTCGACAAGTGCGGTGTCTCCGGGGACATATTCGGAGCGGTGAAGGAGGCCGATGCCAACGTGGAGATGATCTCCGAGGGTGCATCCGACGTCTCCCTCAACTTCGTCGTCCCCATGGGCAAGGTGATCGATGTGGTGAAGGTGCTCCACGACAGATACATCGGTGATCAGTGATGATGAGGGAATTCGAGAGCAAGGATGGGGTCATGATGATCGGCGGCAAGTCCGCCGTCGAGATCGCCGAGGAGTTCGGGACCCCCGTTTACGTTATAGATGAGGCCAGGGTCAGGGAGAACTACAGGAACATCTACGGTGCGTTCTCCAGGTTCATGGACACGAAGATCCACTACGCATGCAAGGCCAACACCAACCTGGCCCTGCTCAGGATCCTCGAGCAGGAGGGATCCGGCATCGATGCCGTGTCCATCGGAGAGGTCAAGACCTGTCTGAAGGCGGGATTCACCCCCGACAGGATCATGTACACCGGTGTGAACGTCAGCAACCAGGAGCTCAAGGAGGTCGCGGACCTCGGAGTGATGATCAACCTGGACTCCGTCTCCGAGATGGAGAGGCTTGCCGAGATCGCACCCCAGCACGAGATCTCCTTCAGGATCACCCCCGGCGTCGGATCCGGCCACAGCGCCAAGGTCATCACCGGCTCCAAGGGTGCCAAGTTCGGTATCCCCCTGGACGAGGTCATCAACACATACGCCAGGGCCAAGGACCTGGGATTCAAGATCAAGGGGATCCACGCCCACATCGGATCCGGAGGACAGGTCGTAGAACCCTTCATGGACATGATGGAGGTACTGATCAACCTGGTCAACGAGATCAAGGAGCTGGGCATCGACCTGGACTTCATCGACATGGGCGGAGGCATCGGAGTGCCCTACAGGCCCCAGGAGGAGGAAATGGACGTCGGAGAGCTCGCCATGAACCTCACCGACATGATCCAGGAGGAGACCGACATCAAGACCATCATCCTGGAACCCGGAAGGTACATCGTCTGCGACGCCGTGGTCCTGCTGACCGGTGTCAACGATGTCAAGGATGCGGGCATCAAGAAGTACGTCGGATGCGACGCCGGATTCAACACCCTGATCAGGCCCGCCATGTACGACTCCTACCACCACGTCGCACTGGCCAACAAGTTCGGAAAGGCATGCACCCAGAAGTACGACGTCGTCGGACCCATCTGCGAGTCCGGAGACTACCTCGCACACGACCGCGTGCTCCCCGAGCCAGTGGAGGGTGACATCGTCGCCGTCTACAACGCCGGAGCCTACGGATTCTCCATGTCCAGCAACTACAACTCCAGACCCCTCTGCAGGGAGGTCCTCGTGAACGACGGCAAGGCCGAACTCGTCCGCGAGGCCGAGACCGTCGAGGAGATGTGGAGACACCAGATCATCCCCGAGAGGCTCGCCTGATGAAGTTCTGGAAGTATCACGGACTCGGAAACGATTTCGTCCTGGTCGACGGCCACGACGGAAGCGTGGAGATCGACAGTGATTGGTGCGTCCGCATGTGCGACCGCCACTTCGGCATCGGAGGGGACGGGGTCCTCTACATCATGCCCGGCGAGAACACCGACATCACCATGAGGATCATCAACGCCGACGGAAGCGAGGCCGAGATGTGCGGCAACGGTATCAGATGCGTCGCCAAACATGCCTACGACTTCGGTATCGTCGACAGGGAGGTCTTCTCCATCCACACACTGGCAGGTGACCTTGAGGCCACCGTCTCCGTGGAGGACGGCAAGGTCAGGACCGTCAGGATCAACATGGGTGCACCCATCCTCGATGCGAGGACGGTCCCCGTCGATGCCGACGGAAGGTTCATCGACCAGCCCTTCGAGGTGGACGGTGTGTCCTTCAGGGCCAACGCCGTCTCCATGGGCAACCCCCACTTCATCACCTTCACACCCCTGGACGAGGCCACCGTCAACAAGCTCGGACCCATCCTGGAGCACCACCCCTTCTTCCCCCGCAAGACCAATGTGGAGTTCTGCAGGGTCGAGGATGGGAAGATATACATCAGAGTTTACGAAAGAGGTGCCGCATGGACCCTCGCCTGCGGTACCGGGGCATGCGCGACAACGACCGCAGCCGCACTCAACGGGCTGGTCCCCTTCGGTGAGCCCGTGGACGTCCACCTCCCCGGTGGATGGCTGAAGATCACCGTGGACCCCGACCTCGGCTACGTCCTCATGGAGGGACCCGCCGAACTGGTCTTCGAGGGAAACACACAGGAGTGACATTCGATGACAACATTCGAGCAATCAGACAGACTCAAACAGATCCCTCCCTACCTCTTCGTGAGGCTGGAGCAGCTCTCCGCCGAGAAGAAGGCCGAGGGATGGGACATGATCGACTTCGGTATCGGAGACCCCGACCTCCCCACCCCCGACTGCATCGTCGAGGAGATGTGCAGACAGGCGGGCATCAACGAGAACCAGAAGTACTCCTCCTCCGCCGGTGAGAAGGACCTCCGCGTGGCCGTCGCCAAGTGGTACAAGAAGAGGTTCAACCTGG
Organism: Candidatus Methanomethylophilaceae archaeon; assembly: GCA_016296195.1. GTDB lineage: Archaea > Thermoplasmatota > Thermoplasmata > Methanomassiliicoccales > Methanomethylophilaceae > Methanoprimaticola. Next base: position 13,598 of record JAEDJU010000008.1, read on the forward strand.
ACATCGACCCCGACACCCAGGTGTGCATCACCATCGGTTCCAAAGAGGCCATCTTCAACATCTCCCAGGCCTTCGTCAACTGCGGCGAGACCATCATCGCACCCTCCCCCGGATACCCCGTGTACTCCGGAGCATCCACCCTCTTCAACGAGGCCAAGTGCGTGAAGATCCCCCTCAGGGCAGAGAAGGACTGGCTCCTCGATGTGGACGAGTGCCCCAAGGACGCCAAGATGCTGTACCTGAACTACCCCAACAACCCCACCGGAGCCACCTGCGACGTCGCATACCTGAAGAAGGTCTACGACTGGTGCCAGGAAAACAACATCATCTTCTGCTACGACAACGCCTACTCCGAGATGTGCTACGACGGATACCAGGCACCCTCCGCCCTGGAGGCCGGTCCCGACTGCATCGAGTTCGGATCATTCTCCAAGACATTCAACATGACCGGATTCAGGCTCGGATACGCCGTCGGACACCCCGACCTCATCGCCGGACTGAAGAAGTGCAAGGGACAGATCGACTCCGGAGCACCCATCTTCATCCAGAAAGCCGCCATCAAGGCCCTGGAGATGTACGGTGACGACGGAAAGCTCCCCAAGGCCATCGCCGACAACATGGCGATCTACGCCGAGAGGAGGAAGGTCCTGGTCGAGGGACTCAGGAAGCTCGGATACGATGTGAAGATGCCCAAGGGAACCTTCTACGTCTGGTTCAACTGCGGCATGTCCTCCTTCGACTTCACCAAGAAGATGGTGGACCTCGGAGTCATCGTCACACCTGGTTCCGGATTCGGCGAGAGTGCCGACGGATACATCAGGATGACCGTCACCGAGCCCGTCGAGAGGATCAAGATCGCCCTCGAGAGGATGGAGCGCGGCTCCTACAACTGATTCTCATCTCCCCGCGGGAACGCGGGGATCCAAACACCTTCACACCCCATCATTCTGTCCCACCGCATCACCCGTATCCGAATGTACGACAGGATCGGATGCGTCCGAAGGACCTTTATATACACCACATCCTGAGACATGATCTGGTGCAGAAAATGGAAAGGAAAGCAGCGGCGATCATCATCGCTGCGACGGTCCTGGCCGTGGCAGTGGTCGGAGCACTCGCGTGGATGATGCTCCCCGACATCGAGGAGTTCGAGGTCGACGGGATCGGATACGTGACGGCATACGACCAGGCCGTGGTGAACGGCTACGACGACAGGAGCAACGACCTCGTCATCCCTTCGGAGGTGGAACACGACGGGAAGACCTACAGGGTGTCCGCCATAGCCGACGAGGCGTTCAAAGATTGTCTGTTCCTGACGGTCAGCATACCGGATTCGATACAGTACATAGGTGAATGCGCGTTCCTGGACGCGATGGTCGCATCGGTCCACATCCCGGATTCCGTGGAGGAGATCGGGGACGGGGCGTTAGCGAGCAGATACATCAGAACGATCACACTGTCTGATGATAATAAGGAGTTCAGGATGGTCGACGGAGTCCTCTTCTCGAAAGATGGTAAGAGACTGATAGCGTACCCCGCGGGACTCCCGGCATCATCGTACAGCATACCTGTCGGAACGGAGACCCTGGACGGATACTCATTCCATCACAACTACATGCTGTCGGAGATACACATACCGCCATCGGTCAGATCCATGGACTCGACGTTCATTGATGTAAAATCCGTCTCGGCATACCACGTCGACCCGGACAACACGGAGTACTCCTCGACGGATGGGGTGCTCTTCTCCAAGGACGGGAAGAGGCTCATCACATATCCGGTGAAGAAGGAGGGACCGTCATACGAGATCCCAGCGGGAACGGAGATCCTCGAAGTGGATTCGATGTCCGTGACACAGCTGGAGTATGTGACCTTCCCAGAGACCCTGAGGACAATCGGGGAGGGCTGCTTCTCCTATTCGTACCTTCTGAGGGAGATAGAATGGAACGGTTCCGTGGACAACATCGGGGACTATGCGTTCAAAGGATGTATCTCTCTGGAATCGGCCACTATACCGGATGGTGTCGTGTCACTCGGAGACAACGTGTTCGAGGGATGCGATAACCTCCGCGAACTGAACATCGGATCCGGACTCGAGACCCTGGATGCGACCATGTTCAGGGAATGCACATCTCTGACGACAATCACCGTATCCTCCTCCAACGGATACCTCGTGTGCATCGACGGCATCGTCTACACGAAGGACGTGAAGACCCTTCACCTCGCACCGAAGGTCCTCACGAACACCACGGTGATCGTGGAGGACGGCGTGACGGAGATCGGGGGATACTCCTTCACCGGGTCGACGGCGGAGCATGTCATACTCCCCGACAGCGTTGAGACCATAGGCGAATACGCGTTCAGAGATTCCACTCTGAAGGACATCGTACTCGGGAACCGTCTGGAGAGCATTGGCCTCCGTGCGTTCATGTGCTGCTACGATATGGCATCCGTGGAGATACCCCCAAGCGTCCGCACCATCGGACAATCTGCATTCTACGGTTGCAACAGCCTCACGGGGATCGTATTCCCGGAGGGTGTGGAGACCATAGGGGACTATGCCCTCTCAAACTGCACATCCCTGACCGGCTTCAACATCCCCTCCACACTGAAGGAGTTCGGGATGATGATCGGCATGTCTGTCCTGGAGAGCGTGTCAGTGTCCCCAGACAGCAAACACTACACATCCATGGACGGCATCGTCTACACCAAGGACATGAGGATGCTTGTCCTGTGTCCGGCCGAACAAGATAAGGCGCATGTGGAGATTGCCGACGGAACGGAGACGATAGCACCCTATGCGTTCAGCCATTGCAAGGGACTGATCACCATCACCGTCCCGCCATCCGTCCGCGAAGTGGACGAGGGCGCATTCTACAGATGCTCCGCATTGACATCCGTGGACCTAGGCGGTATCAAAACAGTGGGTGATGAGGCTTTCAACTACTGCACATCCTTGAGCAAGGCATCCTTTGGAGAGAACCTGCTTTCGATCGGGAAGAACGCATTCCTCGGATGCTCCGCCCTGGGATCGATGACATTCGGATGCAAGGATGCACCGGACGTAGGAGAGAACGCGTTTATACTCGGCGATGGCCGCAACACCGTCAGTTGCACGGTGAGATCCAACCTGGAACCCGGATTCCTCGATGATGCCTCGGGATTCGTGAAATTCGACTACGTGAAACTCTGAACCCTACAAGGTCCGGCATCGGAAACGGTGTCGGAACAAACCCCTATCACCCGTATCCGACCCTATTCCGGATGGATACACAATACATTGTACATCAATCAACTGTATATAGTGTGGCTACATGGGACACATATATGGACAGAAACTGCAACTTGGATGCAGGTCCGGGAGTCATGGTCGCACTGTTGACATGCTCCATGCTGATCCTCATGGGCGGTGCGGCCGTCACCCCGGGACTACCCGGGATCGAGGCCCACTTCTCGGACCATGCGAACCTGACATCCTTCGTCATCACCCTTCCACATCTCGCGGTGGCCATCGTGGGATTCCTGATGGGTGCCGTGGCCGACAGATTCGGTCAGTTCCGCACCCTGGTGGCCTCACTCCTGGTCTTCATCGTCACCGGTACAGGATCGTACTTCCTGAACAATATCTACATGATCCTCGTCCTCCGCTTCCTCCTGGGATTCGGTCTGGCCGGGATCGTGTGCACAGTAACATCACTCATAGGCAGCTACTACTCGGGTCAGAAGAGGGTACGCATGCTCGGACTGCAATCGGCTGCGATGGGTGTGGGTGTCCTGATCCTGGAGGTCCTAGGGGGATCACTGGCGGACATGAGTTGGAACGCCCCGTTCCTGGTGTATCTGATCGCCGTACCGTTCCTGATACTGGTCCTCCTGTTCGTGAGGGAACCGGTGCATGAGGAGATCGGCGAGGTGGACGACGGCTCCGGGAAGAGCGACATGGGAACCATCCTCACATGCTGTGCCGCGATATTCATCGGAATGATCGTGATCTTCGTCATCCCGACCAAGATGCCTTCCTACATGGAGAACATGCTCGGGGTGTCCGCGACCATGATGGGACTGTACCTGGGATTCCACGGATTGGGCAATGCGCTGTTCTCGATCTTCCACAGGAGATTGAACGAGATGCTCGGATCGAAGAAGCTCATCGTCGCATCGTTCCTGATCCTGGCGTTCTCCTTGATCCTCCCCGCATTCGTGGCGGAGACCGTTCCCGTGTGCCTGGTGACCCTCATCGTCTCCGGATTCGCAGTGGGCCTGATCGTCCCATCAGTGGTGAATACCATAGTGGCCTCATCGTCACCGTCTAACCGCGGTAAGATGATGGGCATCTATGCCATGTTCCTGAACCTCGGACAGTTCGCCATATCGCTGGTCAGCATCCCCATGTTCTCCATGGCGGGACAGTCGTATCCGACCATGTTCGTCATGTTCGCGGCTGTGGCGGTGGTCATGGCGGT
>JAEDJU010000009.1 GCA_016296195.1 Candidatus Methanomethylophilaceae archaeon
TAGTCGACATCATCGAACACACCGCACCTCATGTAGGTCGTAGTGTCGGAATCGGTGTCACGTGTGATGAAGCAGAGCTTCTTGCCCATGACGGTGTCCACGATATCGAATCCGATGATGTGGCTGTAGAACTTCTCCCCGTATGCACGGGCGAACCCGGACTCGTCCTTGGAGTACACTCCGGATTTCATGGTCGGGATCTCGGTGCGGAGGAACGACACCTCTCCATCCTCGACGGCCACGGCCATCCTGTGATATGCGTAGGATGAAACGGGATCATACCCTGTACCGACCCTGTCCAGGAGGGTCCTGGTGTACACCACCACATCACCCGTCTCCACCGACTTCAGACCGGAGGTGTCGTACTCCACATCGTCGTATATGAGGGAGAGGCCGATGGTATGGATCGCATGATAATAATCGGATGCATAATAGATGACACCGTCGTCGTGACCGACCAGATAGTTCACACCATCGACATAGTACCCATCACACAGGACATCGCCCATATCGGTATAGCAGATGCTCTGTGAGTGTGGCACCGCGTCCTCGGGCACATCCTTCACACCGTAGACCATCTCGATGAACTCATCGGTGTCGATCACCGCCATGTACTCGTACCTGCCCCCATCGTAGGTGTCGTCGTAGACGATGACCCTGACATCGTAGGATCCGGCCGATACGGATTCGACGATGTACAGGACATATATGGATTGAGAGTTGAAGAGGTTCAGGGATTCGACACCTATGAAATCACCCACACGGATATCCGAACGGACCGCGGAGAGCAGATCCGGTGAATCCTTGAAAAGGGTGGAGGATTTGAGGTAGACCGAATCACCGCTTCCGGCGAAATCCTGTCTGAGGATCATCCCGTTTTCGGAAACGTAGCACTTGTCCCCGTCATCGTTGAGGTAGATGTCGCATTCATATTGAACACCGTCCAGCGTCACGATGTCCTTGCCGATGCTCTCGGTCATGCCGGGATCGGCCGTGATGTCTCCGCGGAGGGAGTCTGGGGATCCCACGTACGTTTTACTGATCATCCCGTCTGCATAGACGGAGAATACACCGTACCCATCGTCCAGGATGGATTCCAGGGTCTTCTTGAGAACAACGGTTCCGGTGTCCTCATTGGTCTGCACCCATGTGATGCTATCTCCGATGACGACATCCTCCCTGACAGTGATACCGTCCTCACCATCCTGGAGATAGATGTAGGAGAACAGAAGACAGACCGCGATGATGACTGTTGCCGCCAAGGCGATTCCCTTGTTCCCCGAGAACAGAGATTTCAATTCCATGGGGTTGGAAACCGGTTGTGTGTTCTTAAGACATGTTGTGGTTGACGATAATATCCTCCGGTATTCGATGACCGTATCAACCGTCTCCGGCCGGAAACCGTTTTTATCCACACCCGACCATACGATGAACATGAAAACCGACAAGGTTCTGACAAGGAACAGGATCGTTGCGTTCGTGGCGGTGATCGCCGTGGCCGCATGCCTCCTGTTCGCCTATCTCACCCAGGACGATACCGACGTCGGCCCCAGGACCTCGGAGGAGGTCGGGGACTACGTGGACATCGGCGTCTGGGACACGGATGGGAACTACACCGATTCCCGTCTCGTCCTCATAGAGGTCGAAGACGGTGAACACACCTACGCATACATCATCGACGGAGTGTTCAGACAATCCTTCACCGTCGATATGGATCTGATCGTACTGACCTGCCTGCCTCCTGAGGGGGAATCGGCGGGAACGGGATTGGTGGAGACCCCGGGAGGATTCTATGAATGCGATGCGGTGGAGACCGAGAAGGGAACCTTCTACGTCTGCGACGGACTGAACGTCAAGATGGAGCTGAAGGACCGCACCGTCGTGATATACGGGACATCCCTGACCGAGAATGAGGCCCCCGTGTGCGGAAACCTCCGCCAGAATGTCCGTGTGGGGGATTACGTCGCAACCTCCGAGACCATCGACGACATCACAATGGTGACCATCACCTCCGTGAGGGAGATCGACGGTACGATGCTGAAGATAGATCTGGTCACATACACCATCGGTCCAGATAGCACCACCGTCGACAGGGACAGCTACGTGACAGAAATCGACAGTTTCCTATCCACCCTCGTTGCGGACCAATCCTTCCTCGCGGACGGATGGACCACCGACAACAGGGTCGTGTGCCTTCCCATGGCCATGGGCAGCGTCCCCGCGGTCGAGTACGTGAAGGATGGGAGTGCCGTATGGGTCGGAGCTGCCGACAACGCGTTCCTCCGCTTCGAATCCGAGGATGTTGGGATCACCCTCATCGGAACATCCCTTCTCTCCGACGCATCACCCGTCTACGACCGTTCACCCGCATCCGACCTGGAAGATGGGGAGAGGATGGTCTACAACATGATCTGGTTCCGCATCTGCGAATATGGACTGGACGATATCCACACGGAATCACTCATGGCGGATGTGGAGGAATGCCATGGAGATTCCATGGACGTCGCCGTGACCATCCTCCCCGGATTGGAACAGAATAGGGTGACGGTGGACAAGGAGTACATCGAACCGAGGATGGATAGCTACAACATCAGGGACATAATCAGAGTGGAGGTCGTCGACACACCCATGGGACCCAAGCTCTGCGCCGTAACCCACAAGGTCGGTGGCCAGGCCGTGACCGAGGAGACCTTCGACGTGTTCAGCAACATCATGTACACGATGAAGAAGACGGTGAACGACTACATCAAGATCTTCACCCTCTCCCAGTATGATGGAGTCGTAAGCACACGTGACCCCTCCATACCCATGAACGGAGACATGACATACTATCTGCAGGAAGACGACCAGCAGAACCAGAAGATCGTCACAATGTGCATGTTCGAACTCCACGGACTCCACTTCGTCATGGTGAACGACAATGAAGAAAGCGACTGGGGCGTCATCGTGGAATCCGATACCGGCGATCGCAAGGAGATCGTGGATACATGGTTCGGCGAACTCGAATGCTACGTCTCCGTCTACGATTACGGAAACGGCAATGTGCAGACCTCCTGGACCCCCGTGGGATGGGCATACCCCGCGAAGTACGGATACGACACGCCTTACGGTTCCTGGACGATGATGCTCGTATACACATCATCCCAACCGTATTACTGATAACCATCACCCGTCTCCGAGGACGGGAAACCCCATCCCCCGGAACTTATGAAAGGGGGATGGGAAACGGTTTACACCCGTCCCGGACCCGTTATGGAACCCGGGACGGAACTGTGATCATCCCATGTACCCGGGGATGAAGCCGATGCACCCGCTCGTCATGATCGTCTCCGACGTGCGGATCAGAGTACCATCGACATCGTAGAACTCGGTCCTCAGGGTCACCTGGACGGAATCGTTGACCCACGACCTCATAATCACGTCATCCATATCGTACTCGTAGATCTCGCACTCGTATGTCCCGATGGGGGTCTCGATGGTCTCCTTGCCGACCACGGTATGCGGATCGGATATGTTGCTCATCATGAGCATGTCCTGCTCCCCGTCGACGGAGACCAATACAACCCTCTCGTCGAATCCCACGATCGATTGGAGCTCGAACTCCACCGTCCCGTCCGTGTAGACGACCCTCTGGATATCGAAGAATCCGGGATTGGCGTGTTGGACCTCTCCGGAAACCACTACATCTGATGAGGATAGGTACTCCATGGAGACGCTCCTGTGGGTCAGCACCATCGTGTGATAGCTCACATCGTCGAACACCCCGCACCTCTCGGTTATGACCACACTGTGGAAAGCGGCGTCCCTCGATACGAAACAGAGCTTGGTTCCCATCGGCGTATCCACCGGTTCGAATCCGATGATATCACGGTATGATGATGGATCGGCGATGGATCTGAACGCATCCTCCGACACGGACTCACGGGACTCATACACATCCGAGAGGGACACCTGCCTGTATGAGACCATTCCGTCCTCCACCGACAGGGCCGTTCCCATGTAGACATCGAAATGATCGAGCAAGACCCCCTTTCCGTACCTGTTGAACTCGGAATAGGATATCACAACAACATCCCCGGGGGAGACCCCGTCCACAGGGGATGTATCGTATCCTCCCGAGGAATCGTAGAGGAGGGAGAGACCTATCACCCTGCGGGAGCTGTCCTGGGTGTACACCCCATAGATCATGTTGTCGAAGGCTCCCACATGATAGGTAGTGTCCCCGTTCCTCAGGATCTCGCATATGACCCTGCCCTTTGTGAGCTGCTCTACGCAGTAACCTATGAACTCCGCATCCTCCAGACCGGAGATGTCACCGAATGTCAGCGTATACAGCTCATCCTCGGCGAGGGAGGCGTACTCCACATCCCTGTCCTGGCCGGAGTACCTGACGATGACCACGTCATCATACCCCTCGTGCTCCTCGAGTATGCTCAGGACAAGATACTGCACATCCCCTCCGAGGTCGATCTCCAGACCGATGAACTCGCCCTGACCGAATCCGGAGCGGACGGCGGAGACGCTGTCGGGATGGTCCTCCAGCAGGGAGCTGGAGAGGAGTTCCGCATAGGCGTCTATCCCGTTGAAGTACTGCTTCAGGATCACTCCCGTGTCGGTGACGTACAATGTATCGCCGTCATCGTTGTGATAGATGCCGCATTCATAGTCGATGCCGTTGAACGTCACGATCTTAGAACCCATCCTCTCCGCCGATCCGATATCGAAACGGAGGACGTCGAGGAACTCCTCCGGAGTGATGTCGGTCTCCTCCGGGATGTCGTCGAAGTATTCGGTGAACTCCGTGTTCCCCTGTTCATCCATGTAGGTGAAGACGTATCCCAGACGCAGACTCTCAGTATCGTCGATTTCAGAGCCGATGACCTGGACCCATTCGATGTAATCCCCGATATACAGGCTGTTCCTGATTTGGAGAGTATGATCATCGTCCTCCTGGATGTAGATGTATGAGAACAGGAGGCACAGGGCAACGACCACCACGGTGACCGAAGCGACTGCGCCGTTCCTACCAATCCCCTTGATCTTCATGGAAGATGGATGGGCGTGGATGGTTGATAATCCTGCCCGTCGACCGACCCGTTATAAAGCCACCCGCCGATGGTCACATATGGACATACGCGGCAAGATGACAAGGAACATGGGGGTGGCCGTCATCGCCACGATAGCGGTGGCGGCATGCCTCCTGTTCGCGTACCTCACCGTGCAGGACCCCGGGGACGGCCCCCAACCCAGGACCGTGGAGGAGGTCGGGGACTACGTGGAATACGGGCTCTGGTACGGTGATGACGAATACTCGTACATCAGGATAACCCTCATCTGCATCGAGGACGGCTTCGGCGAATACATGGTTGAGAGGAACGAGGTGTACACAGGCACCGTCAACGAGGAACTGGGTTTCATCGCCAAGATGACTGTAATGGACGCCTCCTGGAACGAGCCGATCCGTCAGGAACACCTCTGCACCATCGGAGGGGACATCTCCTGCGACGTGTACGAGGAGGACGCGGGGACATACCTCGTATCGGACGGACTGATCCTCAAGGGAGTGACGGACGACGGGACCTACATTGTGTTCTCCACATCAATGGCCGACGGAAGCGCCCCGGAGACCGTGTCATCCCGCAGCGGGATCATGCCCTACGACTACATCGCCATGCAGTACGAGAAGGACGGCACCACCTACACGATGATAGACGTCATCGACTCCGTGGACGTGGACACTGTGGATATCACCGTGATCACGTACATCCGGAATGCGGATGTAACAGACAAAATCGAATCGAAAGAGGAGTACGGTCTGGAGGAGTACATCGGATTCTACTTCATCCCGGATGAGGACAAGGCCGACTGGACCCCCGAGGGAAGGACGGTATGCCTCCCGTTGGCGTTCGGAAACGTCATGTGCGAAACCTACACCTACAACGGGGTCAGGATGTGGGCCGGCGTGGATGACGGATTCGTCTACCGCATGGACTATGGAGACATGACCATGACGCTGATCGGCACATCGCTCACATATGGACAGGCGTTCGAATTCGACAGATCCCCCGCCAACGACATAACCGACGGGTTCAGCGACACCCGGAGCACCATCCTCATCGAGACCGACAGCAACGGGGTGCACGGATTCGAATGCGACACCACGATCCGTCAGGTCGACGGGATGGAGGGCGGGATGGCCGATGTCACGGTCACCGACCTTCCGTGGATGGACGAGACCACCTCGACCATGGATGCGGAGGACCTGTCATCCAAGACGGACTTCTCGGAACTGGGCAGGATATACGGCGTATCGGTCTCCAACACGGTGTTCGGGACCAAGCTCATCATCGTGGCATATGACGATGACGGTGATACCTGGTTCTCCGAAATGGTGGATGTCTTCAGCGACATACGCTACTGCTCCTTCGACGGTGAAAGGGCGGATGTGACCATGTGGTACCTCACCGACTCGGACGAGGTCCACAGCGACCGCACATGCCACGAACTCCTGCCCGGGGATGCGTTTATGTACCGCTGCGAGGACAGCAACGGGGATGTTTTCGAGGAACTGTACTGCGTATACTACGATAACGGGATGCACTACGTCGCCACGGACTCCGACGGGTTCATCCTCATAGGCAGCCTCGATTCGGATAGCAGATACATGGGCACGGAGACAGTGACCACCGCCTTTGGGGAACTGGAATGCAAGGTCTACGAAGTCCCCGGGAACTACGACATCGTCAGGAAGGTCTACATGGCGGACGGATTCGTCTGTCCCGTGTACTTCGAGTACACATACAACGGCTACAGTCAGAAGGGTGAGCTCACCTACGTTTCGACGATGTGAGCGTCGTGACAAACCTGCGTCCGGGATCACCCGGATGCACCCTTCCAAACATCCTTCGATACTTCTCATGGTGATAACGGATCCACAGGAAGATGCTCAGGGATGTGGGGACCGAAATCTTCGGGAATAACGAAAACGAACTCCGAAAACAATAGGTTGTCAGACCCGCCGGTTGATTCCGACGGGCCTGTTTTCAGTTTTTCAATCCTCAGTTCAGGACGTCGGACATGGCGTAGACGGTTCCCTTCTTCTGGGAGACCACCCACTTGGCTGCGAGGACAGCTCCACCGACGAAGATCTCCCTGGAGTGGGCCTGGTGGCGAATCTCGATCCTCTCGGAGTTGCCGATGAACATGACGGTGTGGTCACCGACGATGTCCCCTCCCCTGATGGCGTGGATACCGATCTCCTTTCCGCGGGGGCAGACACCCTCGCGTCCGTAGACGAACTCCTTTCCGCCCATGGCCTCGCTGATGATCTCAGCTGCGGTGACGGCGGTTCCACTGGGGGCATCCTTCTTCTGGTTGTGGTGGGCCTCGATGATCTCCACATCGTAGGCATCGCCCAGGTACTTGGCTGCGTCCCTGATGAGCTTGAAGAAGACACCGACCCCGATGGAGTAGTTGGAGGAGATGACGGCCGCAACGTTGTTCTTCTTGACGGCGTCTGCGATGTTCTCCTTCTGCTCGGCGGTGAGTCCGGTCGTTCCGATGATGAGGTTGACACCTGCGGATGCGGCGATGGGCGCGTTGACCGCGGTGGCGGGTGCAATGGTGAAGTCGATGAGGACATCTGTCTTGGAGTCCTTCAGGACCTGGGCGAGGTCCTTGGAGTCGGAAACGGGAACATCGAGCTTTCCTGCTCCGACGATCTCCCCGATGTCCTTTCCGATGTTGACGAGATCGAAGGCGGAGGAGATCTCCATTCCCTCGGTGGCGAGGACACGCTTGATGATGAGCTGGCCCATCCTTCCGCATGCTCCCACGAGTCCTACCCTGACGTTGGATGATTCGGATGTCATGTGTATCAGGATTGCAATCCTGAAGACCCTATATAATCAATGGTGTGAGGCGGAGCACGGTGCTGTTAGCCACAATACAGAAGTTGTAATATACAAGAAAGTGTGTATACAATTACGCCGTTAGGTGGGAATACCCGCACCATGTGGGTACGAGCCACGCGGTGCGGGAACCATCCCGGCAGGAGGTGAGAACCTGATGGTTGTTACCATCCGCCGCGATTGCAACCCGCGGTACGTGACGATATGGTGTTTTGCTTCACGTCCTGCATATACAATAAAGATGTTATAGTAGATAATAATTTATACATTCATTTCAGGAAGTCTATTCCGCCCTCTCTGACTATCCTCCTGTAGACAAGATCCATCACAGCGGAGGGATTGGAACCGCATTCCGCTATAACCCTCTCCGCCTCCACCTTGAGAACGGAATCCACCCTCGCGTTGATCACGGAACCCCTTCCGCTGTCAGGAAGCTTCCCGTTTATCACCTCGTCGTAGACGGAAGCGATGTACTCGTTGTACATCATGCCCTTGTCCCTGGCCACCGCTCTTATGAGGTCCGTGGTACCGGAACCGTACTGGGAGGACTTCTTCTTCCTCTCCGCCAGGATCGGATATCCAAGGTCCACGGCTATGGCCTTCAGGACCGATTTTCTGGAATCCATATCCTTGGGAATGAGATCCTCGGGATCTAGCATACCTATCCTGGAGACGACCTCCGAATCCATGTAGGGGTACACCATCCTCTTCCCGAAGTGCTCCGCGATCTTCAGCTCGCACGGAACAGACACATCCAGGAGACGGTCCACGCTGGCCTCCTTCAGGACCTCGTAGTTCTCCCTGGTCTGACCCACGAACTTGGCGCATCCCATGAAGTACTCGTCGGAACCCTGTCCGGACACGATTATGTCCTCCTCCGCGGCCTTGCATACACTGAACAGCTGCAACTCATAGGAGACGGTGAACGGATCGGATGTGCCTGTGGCCTCGATGATCTCCCTCACATAACCCTCGATGTTCCCCCTGGTGAGCTGCACATGGGTCCACGGAAGGCCCAACCTATCCGAGAGGTCACGTGCCATGACCACATCGAACGCATTGGATGTGCCGCAGGTGTAGAGGTGCACGCTCTCCGCATATCCCTTGGACAGTGCGGACACGAGTCCGGAATCCAATCCGCCCGAGAAGGCGACACCCACACGGCGTCCCTCCACTCCCCTGCGGACGGAATCCACTATGGCGTTCTCGAGGTCGGCGTACTTGAAGGTCATGGAACCACATACGGAGACTGGATTTTATACTGAACCTTAACGGAGTTTACCGGACATAACTGCGAACATCGGTCCATCTATGTAAACCCCCGATGCGAGGACCTCCCATGAAGGGAATCATCATGGAATCAAGACTGAAGGACCGTCATGGGATAAGCCGTCGTTTCGTCATACCGGAGAAGGCATCCCTGCTGGACCTGAACATGACCGTCTCGATGATCATGTGGGGGGAGCTGATGGCTGACAGCATGACCGTCCTGTCCCCACGTAGAAGGGACGTCGAACTGTTCGGGGACTTGGGGCTGGAGGCACCTCTCAAAAGGATGGGGAGATGCGTGTTCGAGTTCACCAACATGTCCCACGGTACATCTGTGTGCGAGACGATGGTAGTTGGAAAAACGGACGGATGCTATCAACATGCGGCGGAACTCATCGAACTGGAGGGGGACATACCTGCCGATGACGTATCGGAGGGTACCGACTACCTGTCGGACATGGTCCGGGTGAACGACAACCTCGTACAGACGGGGATCCTCGGATGTCCGGTACCGGGATGGAGGAGGATCGACCTGACGAAACGCCTGGAGATCATCCGTTCGATACAGGGTTTCGATGCCCTCGCACTGTTCTACAGATGGGAGACGGGTGATGTGGTGAGGGTGGACGACCCGGAGATGTGCGAGAGGAACGGTTCACCCCCTCCGGACATCCCCATCGATGACCTAGACCCCGAGGATCCCGCATACTCGTTCATCTGCGCACCCACGATGGAGCTCATGTCGCTGCTGGCGGAGATGGACCCCGACATCAAGGAACACACAGACAGCGTGAATCGGAGTGTGATTACGGACCCATCCTCGATATCCGTGTTACTCCGCCGCCTGGACCAGAGGGTGATGGAGATCCCCATGGAATGGGCGGAACGCAACCACGTGTCGTTCGTTCTGGACATCGATGGATCCGTTACGGATGATGGAGATATATGCCGATGACTTACCACATCGGTTGTTACATATCTAACATGATAATGTATTCGAACTTTGAGTTGCACATAGATATTAAAAATGTAGATGATGTTGGTGCCGAATCATGTCCTCGTTCCAACTCAACATATCCATCGACGGCAGCTATCCTCCCATCATCAGGACGGTGGCCATCCCGGAGAACGCATCTTTCAACGACCTCAACAGCACCATCCAATCCGTGTTCGGATGGAGCGATGCACACGAACACGTGTTCAGGTCGGGAGGGATGAAGATAGGTCCCCGCGGTCACGGGGATGCGGTGGATGAGGACACCGTGCCCCTGTCCGAGCACATCGGCCGGGAGATAACGTACATCTACGACATGAAGGACGGATGGAACGTCACGATCACGTGGGATGAGGACAGGAAGGACATCGACCTGCCCTGGTCCCTACTCCTCGGATGGTCCGAGGAGAGCCCTCCCGAATCCTGCGGGAACATCTCCGGATTCTACGTCATGCTGGATGCTGCGGAGGATCCGAGGAACGACCTCTACGGAAAGGCGATCAAGATGTGCGAGAACCTCTACTTCGACGAGGACGGGGTCACATCCGGCCTGGAATGCTGGCCGACGCAGGGTGTGAGACCGGAGGGTTCCGAGATACTGCCGCAGGGGGTGAGGATGGCCATAATGGGTAACATCCTCGCATTCCACAAAGAACCCATGGTATACGACATCGATGACCTGGAGGTCCGCGTCGTCATGGACCGTGCCCCCAGGGGTGTGAAGGTCAAGAGACGCGACAACGGCCCCCGCACGGTCAGTGCGGCATCCGTGTCCATAGAACCGGGACGTTACCTGCCCCTGTCCCCGCCGGGGATCGTGAACATGGCATCCTTCATGAACGGCTACTCCACCGAGTATCCCGAACTGGAGCTACCACACGTTGAACCGGAGCAGGGGAGCATCGACGGATTCATGAAAAAGATAGCCGAGAAGGAGATGGGCGCGCACTTCGACAGGTACGTCTTCGACCGCGCATCCCTGTTCCCGTTCGAATGGGCAAGGAACCATGGGTACTACTTCAAGGACTGCCACGATGTGGAGCTGGGATCCGCCATGGACATGGCGAGGATGATCCAGGAATCCGGGGAGGATGTGGACGACCCCGAGGTGGTGGACCGTCTGATAGAGAGGTACATGGAGGACCGCAGGTCGCTCTGACCGAATGTAGGACTCCAAACGCTTTATACCACCCAGAGGATGACAGGTCATGGAGCAGACATTCCTGGTCACAGAAGCGATCGCCGAACAGTTCGACATACCGGTCCATGAGGTCTCCGAGGCTTTCGACGAGTTCGAGGCCCCGATCATCCTCGGTGGGAACACGGTCGAGGACCTGAAGGCGTTCGCGGACGATGTGGGATCCAAGGTCGTCCTGGTGCAGTACGACTACACCGACGAGGACGAGCTCTATGTGGATGTGTCCGACGAGGCACTCGAGGGACTCTTCGGCGACAAGGCCGACGAGGCCAGGGAGCGCATCTTCGAGCACAACACCGCCATCCTCGATGAGGATTGGGAGGCACCCTATGCGATGAGCGCCTTCGTCATGTACGAGGGAAGCGCATTCGGTATCAGAGTGTTCAACGATGTGTACGACGGGGACCTCCTGGTGGACCCCGACGACTTCATCGTCTACCTCCTGGACGAATTCGACGACGGACTCGAGTGATCTTAGATCGCCCGGGTCACGGAAACACCCTTACCTTACTCACATTTTTCAGACCATGAAGGTTTGAACTACATATTCTCCCTAGATACGGGACCTTCTCCAATGGTGCCTATCGCCACCACTTCGAACAACCTTGTCCTTAGACCCTTTCTCCTATCCATGTCCTAACTGGATCAGAAACCTTGAATACCGCAGGGATAACCGTCAGGCCTTCCGACACACCTATCCTTCACAACCGAGGAGTACAGCCTGAAACCACCGGCGAGATGAGAGCAGTCGAATCCGTTCTGTGCGAGGATCCTGTATCCGATGTAGCTGCGGAGACCACTGTGACAGAAGAGATAGACCGGCTTCGACCTGTCGATCTCGTCCATCCTCGAACGGAGGTCGTCCAACGGTATGTGCAGGGTACCCTCCAGGTGGGACTCGTTGTACTCCCTGTCTGTGCGCAGGTCCACAACGGTCACACCGGGATCGGAGACCTTTCCGTCCAACTCGTCCCAGAAGAACTGCCTCACCAGACCCGACCTCACATTCCCTATCACGAATCCGGCCATGTTCACCGGATCCTTGGCCGAGGAGTAGGGAGGCGCGTATGCCAGATCCAGCTCCTCCAGGTCATCCGAAGTCATCCCCGCACGGATGGCCGTCGCCAACACATCGATACGCTTGTCGACTCCCTCATAGCCCACGATCTGTGCCCCGAGGATCCTACCGTCATCAGGTGAGAACAGGACCTTCACCGACATGTTCCTGGCACCTGGGTAGTAGTTAGCGTGGGATGCGGAGTACAGGTACACCTTATCATAATGGATACCGGACCTCCTGGCCGACTTCTCGTTGATCCCTGTGGATGCGGCGGTCATGTCGAACACCTTGATGACGGACGACCCTTGGGAACCGATGTACGTCGACGGTATACCGCAGATGTTGTCCGCCGCGATGCGCCCCTGCCTGTTGGCCGGACCCGCCAACGCGATTAGGGCATCCTCCCCTGTGACGGAGTTCACGACCTGGACGGCATCCCCGACGGCGTAGATGTCCGGATCAGAAGTCCTCATGTGGTCGTCCACGATGATTGAGCCCTTCATGCCAGTCCTCAGACCGGCGGAGACCGCAAGATGGGAGTCGGGTGATACCCCAAGGGCGATGACCACCAGATCGGAATGGATGTTCCTCCCATCGGCCAGCTTCGTGACAAGATCACCGTCACGGACGACATCCTCCAAGGTGGCACCGAGAACCAGTTCCACCCCCTTGGACCTCAGGTGGTTGTGGAGATCGGCAGCCATCTCCGGGTCCAACGGGGCCATGACCTGCTGCGGACGCTGTACTATGGTAACCTCCACGCCCATGTCCATCAGGTTCTCGGCGACCTCCAGACCTATGTATCCGCCTCCGGCGACGACCGCCCTTTTGACGGTATCTCCGGACACGAACTCCCTCATGGCCTTCGCATCCTCCACCGTGCGGAGCGTCATGACATCCGGATCACCGCATGCGGTCAGCTCCGGGACGATAGCCTTGGCACCGGGGGAGAGTATCAGACGGTCGTAGGACTCATCGTACTCCGAACCGTCCTCCAGACGACGTACATGGACTGTCTTCGCCTCCCTGTCGATGGAGACAACCTCGTTCCTGACCCTGACATCGATGTCGAATCTGCGCCTGAACGACTGGGGACTCTGCAAGGTGAGCTTGGAATCGGATTGTATGGTTCCACCCACGTAATATGGGAGTCCGCAGTTCGCGTACGAAACGAATCCTGTGCGCTCGATGATGACGATCTCCGCATCCTCATCCAACCTCCTCAACCTGGCTGCTGCGGATGCCCCTCCGGCCACTCCTCCGACTATGACGACCTTCATGAAGGAGAGGATACGCGGAGAGGTTGATATGCACTTCCATGGACACATCGGAAACAACTTGTCCATCCGTGTGAGCATCCAATCCTATATGGATGCCGGAGAACGATGTACGCCTCCGAAGATAGGATTTTTAGGATAGACTTATTCCACCAACCATGGCAAAGTACAGATGCATGATCTGCGGAGAGATCTACGATGAAGAGATCGAAGGGGTCAGGTTCGAGGACCTCCCCGACGATTGGGTATGTCCCACATGCCACTCCGCCAAATGCGAGTTCGTCCTGATGGAGGAGGATGCCTGTCCCAAGACACCCGTGGAGAGGAGCGAACCCACCGCCGAGGACGAGGAGTCCATCGAACTGAACCCCAAACTCGTCAGGAGCGACAACGGAATCATCGATGACATCAGGGCCATGTCCTACACCGGCAAGAGCGCCGGGGCACCCATGGAGACCCTCATACCCGTACCCGACTTCACCGACATCCTCTTCCTGGGAGCGCAGCTCGCGACCAAACCCCTGGAGGAGAGGGACGAGGTCAGCCTCCGCACCGTCATAGGAAAGAACGCGAAACAGCCCATGGTCCTGGAGGCACCCATGTACATCTCCCACATGAGCTTCGGTGCGCTCTCCGGAAGGGCCAAGGTCGCCCTGTCCAAGGGAAGCGCCATGGCCGAGACCGCCATGTGCAGCGGAGAGGGAGGTGTCCTCGCGGACGAGATGAACGCCGCCTACAGGTACATCTACGAGTACATCCCCAACAAGTACAGCGCCACATCCGAGACCTTCAGGAACTGCCATGCGGTGGAGATCAAGATCGGACAGGGTACCAAGCCCGGAATGGGAGGACACCTCCCCGGGGACAAGGTCACCGACATCATCGCGATGATGAGGGGAAAGAGGGTCGGAGAGGATGTTCTCAGTCCCGCATCCTTCCCCGAGATCGGATGCCCCGCCGACCTCAAGGCAATGGTGGACATGCTCAGGTCCAGGACCGACGGCAAACCCATCGGAGTGAAGATCGCCGCAGGACACATCGAGGAGGACCTGGCCTTCATCGCCGAGTCCGGATGCGATTTCATCACAATCGACGGAAGGGGAGGAGCCACCGGATCCTCACCCAAATTCCTCAGGGACAACAGCTCCGTACCCACCGTGTACGCTCTCGCAAGGGCAAGGAAGTACATGGACGACCACGGAATGACACAGGAACTGGTCATCACAGGCGGATTCCGTACCGGCGGAGACGTCATGAAGGCCATAGCCATGGGAGCGGATGCCGTGGCCATGGCGTCCGGACCCCTCATCGCACTGGGATGCCAGAGGTACAGGGCATGCAACTCCGGAAAGTGCCCCATGGGTATCGCGACACAGGACCCCGAACTCGAGTCCCGTCTCGATGTCGAGGCCGGTGCCAAGAGGGTCGCCAACTACCTGAACGCCCTCAAATCCGAGCTCAGGTCCTTCGCCAGGGCATCCGGACACGCCGACATCCATGAGATGTCCAAGGATGACCTGTGCACCATCGACTCCGACATAGCTGCCCACACCGGGATCAGGCACGCCGGACTCTGAGTTCTGAAACCATACCCCGGGACCGTATCGATACGGTTCCGGACCTTTCCCCTCTTTTATTACCGTCAAGAATAACATCCCGCTGTGGAGAATATTATGTATTACTTGGATGATGCCTCCAATCGATTCCCATGAGCAACGACAAAGCCATCCTCGTGGTCAGCTTCGGCACCAGCTACAACGACAACCGCGCCAGGACCATAGGTGCGATCGAGGAACTGATAGCCTATCATCACCCGGACTGGGAGGTCAGAAGGGCCTTCACCAGCAGGATGATCATCAGGAAGCTCGCAGAGCGTGACAACGAGAAGATCGACTACGTCACCGATGCCATGGAGAGACTTGCCAACGATGGGTTCAAGACCGTCATCGTGCAGCCCACCCACATAATGAACGGTGACGAGTTCGAGAAGGTCGAATCCGTCGTGGAGCAGTACAAGGGCAGGTTCGAGAAACTCTGCCTCGGGAAGCCCCTGCTCACCACGGACCTGGACTACGACATGGTCATGGACGCCGTGGATGAGGGCATCGTGAAGGAGTCCGCCAACCTGGGGCACAGGACAGCCATCGTCCTCATGGGACACGGTTCCGAGCACTACGCCAACGCCACCTACAGCCAGTTGCAGATGAAGTTCATCACCTCCGGAAGGAAGGATGTGTACGTGACCACCGTCGAGGGATACCCTTCCTTCGAGGACACCCTCAAGCTCATGGAGGGCAAAGGATACACCGATGTCGCCCTGTACCCGTTCATGCTGGTTGCAGGAGATCATGCCAACAACGACATGGCAGGCGATGACGAGGATTCCCTGAAGAAGATCATGGAGGCCGCTGGATACAACGTCCACTGCTTCGTGAAGGGACTCGGTGAGATCCAGCCCTTCCAGAACCTGTTCCTGGCCCATGCGGACCAGGCCATCGACGGATGATATCCGTTTTTTATAATCACGAGGTGTTCCCCGGCACATGAGATTCAAGGGGAACGCCTCCAACCCCTCCATCCCGAGACCGATGGAGGTCTGGAACGCCAACGTCTACTTCGATGACAGATCCGGTGCCAAGAACCGTCCCGTCATAGTCCTGGAGAGACGCGGAGAGGAGTTCACCATCTTCATGATAACATCCCACGAGAGGATGCCCGGCACCGACATGAAACTGTACGATCCATACGAGGTCATGCTCGACAAGACCTCCACCGTCCGCACCGACCGCCTCTTCAAGATACCCCCGTCCAAGTTCAACTACAAGCTGGGGGACCTGGTGGAGGAGGATGCGGAGATGGTCAGGGCCGTGTTCGCAAGGCTAAAGGAGACCCGTTCCTACCGCAGGAACATCTACCGATCGGGTGATGCAGGATGCATGAGGCTGCCAAGGAGATCCTGTCCGGATGCGGAAGCGACCTGTGCCTCGACCTGAGGTTCATGACCCGCGCTGTCCTGTCCCTCGAGAGGGTCCTGGAGGATGGTAGGGAAAGACCTGCCTGCGACGGCCACCGTATCATCATGGACCCGGAGACGGTGATATCCGATTACAGGAAGGATCCGAACATCGTCACGCGCATGATAGCCCACCTCACTCTCCACTGCCTACTGGGACACGGCACGCCGGAGGACGAGTACGGATCCCTTGCCCAGGACATGATCGTGGAATACGTCCTGGACTCCCTCGACACCCCCCATATCACCGTCTCCGGGAGGGATGACAGGATGTACGCCTGCGAGAAGTACTTCAAACGCGCAGGCGGACCCGTTCCGGAACTGATCGCGGAGGAACTGAGATCCGCATCCCAATGGCAGATCGGTGACCTGCACCGCATGTTCTCCCACGACGACCACGGCATCAGACCGGATGGAACGGATCCGGAATGGGAGGAGCTGTCCAAACAGGCAATGGTGGAGGTGGAGGGATTCTCCAAGAACCTCGCCGACAGGACCGACGGACTGATGTCCATCCTGAGGATAAGGAACCGCAGGAGATACGACTACAGGTCGTTCCTGCGCAGGTTCATGAGCACCAGGAACAGGGTGAAGGAGAACCTGGACGAGTTCGACTACATCTACTACGCCTACGGCCTCCAGGTCTACGGCAACATGCCGTTGATCGATTCCCTGGAGTACAGCGACACCCCCGGGATCGAGCAGTTCGTCATAGCGATAGACACGTCCGGTTCCACAATGAGGGGACCGGTGATGAAGTTCATAGAGGAGGCCTTCGAGGTCCTCAGGATATCCGCACCATCCGCTGGGGCGGAACTCCACATCATACAGTGCGACGACATGGTCCGCAGGGACGATGTGGTGAGATGCGAACAGGACATGAGGGTCCTGATGGAGAATTTCGTGTTGGAAGGCGGAAACGGGACCGATTTCAGGCCTGTGTTCGATCACGTTGAGAGGATGAGGGAGGAGGGCTCCCTCAGGGAATTGAAGGGCCTGATGTTCTTTACCGACGGATACGGAACATATCCGACCAGGAGACCGGACTACGACACGGCCTTCGTGTTCTGCGAGGAGGTCCCGAAGGAGCACCCCGTACCACCCTGGGCCATGAGGATCTCCATCAGACCGTCCGATGTGGCCTGATGGAGTTATGGTTTAGGCTTGGGATCGATCACCGGCGTGCAGGCGCCTCATCTCCTCGTCGGAGACTGCCTCCCCCAGGATGACATGGGGTCTGCCACAATCCTCGATAATCCTGCACTCCACGCCATAGACGTACCTTATGGATTCCTCCGTGAGGACCTCTCCCGGTGTACCAGTCCTG
>JAEDJU010000151.1 GCA_016296195.1 Candidatus Methanomethylophilaceae archaeon
GGAGGAGGACCCATCAGGATCGGACAGGGAATCGAGTTCGACTACTGCTGTGTCCACGGTGTCATGGCCCTTCAGGAGGAGGGAGTGGATGCCATCATCATCAACAACAACCCTGAGACGGTCTCCACCGACTACGACATCTCCGACAGGCTGTACTTCGAGCCTTTGACCCTCGGAGATGTCCTCAACGTCATCGATGCAGAGGATGCGGACGGTGTCATCGTGCAGTACGGAGGTCAGACATCCGTCAACCTCGCGGTCGATCTGGAGAAGGCCCTGGCCGGAACCAAGACCAAGGTCCTCGGAACCAGCCCCGACATGATGGATGTGGCCGAGGACAGGCGCAGGTTCTCCAAGCTCATGGATGAGCTCAACATCAAGCAGCCCAGGTCCGGTACCGGATACTCCTTCGAGGAGGCCAAGGCCATCGCCGAGGACATAGGATACCCCGTCCTCGTCAGGCCCTCATACGTCCTCGGAGGAAGGGCCATGGAGATAGTCTACTCCACTGAGGAACTCAAGACCTACGTGGAGACTGCGGTCAAGGTCTCCAGGAACCACCCCATCCTCATCGACAAGTACCTCACCGAGGCCATCGAGATCGACATCGATGCCGTCTGTGACGGGACCGACGTCTACATCGGAGGAATCATGGAGCATGTGGAGTACGCCGGATGTCACTCCGGAGACGCCACCATGGTCCTGCCTCCCTTCACCGTGAAGAAGGAGATCGTCGACGAGATGGTGGACATCACCACCAGGGTCGCCCTCGCCCTCAACATCCACGGACTCATGAACCTCCAGCTGGCCGTTAAGGATGGACAGGTTTACATGATCGAGGCCAACCCCCGTGCATCCAGGACCGTTCCCTTCATCTCCAAGGCCACCGGAGTGCCCCTCGCCAAGATCGGTACCAAGATCATGCTTGGAAAGACCCTGAAGGACTTCGGACTCAAGGGATACAAGGCGATCGACCACTACGCCATCAAGGCCTCCGTGTTCCCCTTCCTGAAGCTGCCCGGAGTCGATTCCATCCTCACACCCGAGATGAAATCCACCGGAGAGGTCATGGGAATCGACGAGGACTTCGACAAGGCCTGCTACAAGGCCCTCATCGCCGCAGGCAACAAGCTCCCCGTCGACGGAGGCGGAGTCTACATAACCGTCAACGACACCGACAAGGAGAGGATTCTCCCCGCAGCCAAGGAGCTGAAGGAGATGGGATTCACCATCTACGCCACCAAGGGAACATCCACATTCCTGAGGGAGCACGGTGTGGAGACCACCACGGTCTTCAAGCTCGATGAGAACCAGAAGCCCAACGCCATCGGATTGATGAGGGATGGAAAGATCAACCTGATCATCAACACCCCGTCCCTGAAGTCCGGAGCCATCCGTGACGGATACACGATGCGCAGGCTGGCCGTTGAGCTCGAGATCCCCTTCATGACAACCGTCCAGGGAGCTGAGATCGCCGTGGCGTCCATCAGGGTCGCCAGGTCCGGAACCCTCGGTGTCAGGAGCATGAAGGAGTTCCACGGACTCGTCTGAACCTGAAAAAACAATCAAACCCCGTGGGTCGACCACGGGGCCATATTCTCAATAGTCCTTCTCGAACCTGTCCCTGTCGATCCATGCGGACACATGCCTTCCGTTGAATCTGATGAGACAGAATCTCGGATCCCCTACACCTTTCGGATAGTGCCTGAGCATCCTGTCATCCCAGAACCTCGACTTCAGGTCCATGTCCTCCACGATCTCGGCATCTCCGATGAAGGATACGCTGTCCCAGCACCTTGCGATGCACACTCCGGATCTAGGGTCATTGCGGATGTTCACGACCTTCCTGGCAGATGACGGTGTGGAGAAATAGAGGATGTGTCCGTCATCGCTTCCCAACAGGTCCATCTCGACGGAATGCGGGTATCCTTCCGCATCCATTGTGGTCAACACCGCACGTGAGGACCTTTCTATCACCCAATCCAACTTCCTCTCATCGGACAACCAATGTTTCAGAGTGGGGATGTACTTCCACAACAGTTCCCTGTAATCGTCAGCGGTGTATGACGTGCCTGCGGCCTTGTTGAACTCATCCACGAATCCAACGTTCACCTCGATCTGTTCCTCCAACGTCTTGGCTTTCAGATCCCCCTGGACGAGGCAATACACGCAATAGTCGGGGTTCTTGGAACCGTCGGATAGTGTACCGAGGAGATCATCCGTTGGTATCGGCATCCCACAGCATTGGCAGAAGCATTGTTCCTCCATGGTGTCGTATCCGTGTCGTCAATATGATATTATTTCGTTCCCTTTGGATTATAGGAAAATATTGAAAATAGTTATATACTTTTTAGGAATTCCTAAAATTAGTAAGACCACAACAAGTGGGACGGTGTCCGGGAGTGTCCTGCAAGACTATTCGGCTCCCGGACTCCAAGTCCCACCTCTAGAGTACAATCCATGTTCTTATTGATGGCGGTACAGCCATTGCTGGGTCTGAATCCGAATTATAGGAAACAAAGGTTGATTCATGCAGACGATAGTCTATGCAGTAATCTTGGCGTTGATACTCGCCGCCATCATGGCGTTGGCCTACAAGCCCGTCAGGAAGTACAGGGTGGTAATCTACGTCATCACAGCAATCGTGGAGGCTTACTTCATCCTCCCCAATGCACTCGGATACGAGTTGATAGTCGATCAACGCGCGGTGACTTCGATGTTCACGATGGGGATCTTCGCCGAGGCACTCTTCGCCGTCGTGGCATACACCGGATGTCTCCCATCCAAATGGAAGGTCACCCACAGGCTCAAATCCATCAGGGCCGAACTCTCGGTCATGGGATGTATCATCTCCATCGGAGAGGTCCTTTATTTCGCGCCACAGTTCATCTCCTTCTTCAACGGAGAACTCAGTGTCGGAAGGGAGATCGCAACCATTGCCACAATCATTCTCGTGGTTCTGATGATTCCTCTGATGTTGACATCATTCTATTGTGTCAGGGCCAACATGAACCCCAAATCCTGGAAGAAGCTCCAATCCACCGCATACCTGTTCTATTTCGGTCTTTGGTTGCACATCTTCGGACTCTATGCCAGTCTCAATGGCGGACTTGCCGATCTGTTCACGGGAAAGCACGGAGAGGCACTGATCTGTTACACTGTACTGTGGGGAGTTTACTTCATCGTCAGATTCATTAAACTGGCGATCGACAGACATAACAAGGTCCCTGCCAACGATCAGATCATCCAGGACGATGATGACCTCGTTCCTGCAAGGGAGGAGTGATTATGGCAAAGGAGAACAAGTTCTCACTCACCAAGATCACACTCACGCCGAAGGCTTGCAAGATCATGTGTGTCGTCGTTACGGTTCTGTTTCTGGCGGCAATGATCGGTGCCTCCGAGGTCAATCTCAGAGGAAGTGGAGGGCATGACCATGGAAGTGGTGATCACAGTCATGGTGATGATTCCAGCTCATCGGATTCCGACGATCGTGGAGACTCATCGGAATCCAGCGACTATTCCTCCGGTGTATCCAATTCCGATTCAACGGATTCATCTGGATCCGGAACAACCAGCGAATCCGGATTGGGCGGCCATTCCTCATCGGAAAGTAGTCGCT
>JAEDJU010000152.1 GCA_016296195.1 Candidatus Methanomethylophilaceae archaeon
CGTCCACCTGGATGATGGCGTCGGGGTTCTGGGCCCTGACCTCCTTGGCGAGGGCGACGGAGTCGCTGAACACTCCGGTGGAGGATTCGTTGCTGACCCAGTGGACCATTTCGGTGTCCTTTCCGACCTTTCCGGCGATGTGCTCGGGCTTCATGGCCTCTCCCCAGGGGACCTGGACCTTCTCCACTGTCTTGCCGTTGAGCTCTCCGAGCTCGATGGACCTGTTCCCGAAGGAACCGTTGGTGATTCCGAGGGTCTTGGATGCGGCACCGTTCCTGATACCCGCCTCGAGCATGATGGTGGCGGATCCTCCGACGAGGAAGACGTCCATGTCGGTGTTCAGGACCTTCCTGATCTTCTCGACGATGTTCCCGTGGAGCTCCTTGTACTCCTTGGACCTGTGCGTGATCATGGGTTTGGTCATCGACTGAAGCGTATCGGGCTCCACGTGTACGGGGCCGACGGTGTAAAGCATTCTGCTCAAAGATAATCCCTCATTGCCCTAGGGCTATGTTCGGGTATTCTCCATCCTTTATAAAATATACGCGCGCGCGGTTTTACATCCGTGAACCATGTGGGAACGGTTTGAACGGCATCCGACACCGATGCGGTGGGACGGGAGAAGGGTGGACTTGGAAGGGGAGGGGAGACCCTCCCCGATTATAGTTTCAGAGTTTTGAGAGGGTGTTCTTGATCCTCGAGATTCCCTCGCGGATCTGTTCCTCGGATGTGGCGTAGGAGACCCTGAAGAATCCCTCCCCTCCGGGTCCGAATGCGGTTCCGGGGGTGACGGCCACATGTCCCTCCCTCAGGAGTGTCTCCGCGAGCTTGGCGGAGGGGATGTCCCTGTTGTACTTGGGGAAGATGTAGAACGCTCCCTGGGGGACGTTGCACTCGATTCCGGGGATCTCGGAGATCAGGTCCATGGCGAGGTCACGGCGCCTCTTGAACTCGGCGACCATGTCGTACTTGGACTGCTGGGGCCCGGTTATCGCCTCGACGGCTGCCTCCTGGACGAAGGATACCGCGCAGGAGATGGAGTGGGACTGGAGCTTGTTGATGGCCTTGATGTCCTCCTCAGGGGCGACGGCCCATCCGAGCCTCCATCCGGTCATCGCGAAGGACTTGGAGAGACCCGAGACGATGAGGGTGTTGTCAAACATGCCGGGGAAGGAAGCGATGGATGTGTGCTTGCCCTCGTAGACGATGCTGGAGTAGATCTCGTCGGAGAGGACCTTGATGCCCTTGGCCATTGCGATGTCCGCGATCTGCTTCAGGACATCGGCGGGGATGACCGCTCCGGTGGGGTTGGAGGGTGTGTTCAGGATGATCATCTTGGTCCTGGGGGTGATCTTGGACTCGACGAGTGCGGGGTCCAGGACGAAGTTGTCCTCGAACCTGGTGGGCACGTACACGGGGACACCTCCGGCCAGACGGATGCACGCCTCATAGGAGACCCATGAGGGGTCGGCGAGGATGACCTCGTCCCCGGGGTTGATGTAGGCAAGGGCGATCATGAAGATGGCCTGCTTGCACGGGGTGATGAGGACATTGGATGCCTGACAGGGGACTCCATCGGTCTCACGGGTCATGTCCGCGACCGCTTTCCTGAGAGCGGGGATACCCAACGAGGGGGTGTAATGCGTGAACCCGTTGTGCAGCGACTCGCAACACGCGTCGATGACGTTCTCGGGGGTTGTGAAATCCGGTTCTCCCATGGAGAACGAGACGATGTCCACGCCCTCCGCTTTCATCTGGCTGACAAGATTGGAAATAGCGATCGTACCCGATGCTGGAATCTCCTGAAGCCTCTTTGACACCATACAATGCGCCTCTTATTATCGACGCATGAATCGCCCATGATATAAAACAATGTTATGAGGGGAAGGACGGGAAGATGCCGGAACGTCCGGCCCTCCCGGATGTTGAAGGTGATCAGGACAGGATGTCCTTGAGGTGTCCGCTCTGGGCGGCATCCTTGATCTCCATGGCGAGCCTGGCACCGGTGCTGAGTCCGGGGTAGATCAGGTCCGCGTAGGGGGAACCGGAGATGAAGGGGTTGGTTCCCGCGACGATCCTCGTGGAGATCTCGAAGACCTTGAACTGGAGCTTGTCGTTGACGACGGTCTCCAGGCAGAACGGTCCCCACATGCCCCCGAAGAGCTCGTAGGACTTGTTGACGACCTTCTCGGCCATCTCGAACGCCCTCGGAAGGAGGGACTCCCTGATGACGACGGGTGTGTTCCCGGTGACCACGAAGGACGGGTACAGGCCGTGCCTCTTGGACTCCTCGATGGATCCGAGCTTGTACATCTCGTCGATGTTGGATTCATCCCTCCTGTCGATGGAGAGGAGCTCCAGGGAACCTCCCTGCTCGCATCTGTATCCATCGGTCTTGAAGGGATCGTAGAAGAAGTGCATGTAGTACCTGGTTCCCAGACAGTACTCCTGGATGGTGTAGGGCTGTGTGGGATCGATGGCCATCTTGAAGTCGGGATAGTCCATGGCGATGAAGTATCCCCTTCCTCCCTTGGCCCCATGGTACTTCACCATGACGGGCTCGTCGATCTCCCTGGCATCGGTGATGAGCCTGGGCATGGGGACTCCTGCGGACGTGATCCACTGCCTCTGTCTGTCCCTGTCGGACTCCCAGTTCAGAACCGCACGGTTCCCGTAGGACGGTACGGGATAGTCGGAGAAGCGACGGGAACCCATGTACTCCACGAAGGAGCCGTGGGGGATCAGGATGACGTTCTGGTCAAGGAGCTCATCTACACGGGACTCCATGTCGTCGAAATCCTGGTACTTGATGATGTTGTCGGGCTTCGCCAGAGGGAAAGCATCGTAGTACTTGGTGCTGTGAGTGATGGTCAGCCCAAGGGTCTTGAGCCCCATCTTCCTCGCACCGTGGAAAATCTGGAGTGATGAATGCGAACAAAGCGTGGCTATCGTCAGATCATTGAGATCGTAGCCGTCCAAAATCTCATCGATTCTGCTCTTGGGAACCATACGGTCTGATTGTATTGGTGCATATAAACATTGGGTGGGGTCCGAACCCCCACGATCCCTACGAACATCCTGGTTCTAATCACACGTTACCGCACGCGCCCCTGCTTAAATACAGGCAGGGGGATGGTGATGCTGCCTCCTTCGGAGGCAGGTCGATACGATGGAAAGAACAGAACTAACACCCCATGTAGAGGAAATGAAAAGGGTGCTCGGAGACAGGATCGACGAAGAACAGCTCATGAGCGAACTCACCAGGTACATAGACGAGTACCATGTTGGGATCGATGCCGCCAAGAGGGGGATCATCAGGAAATACGGTAACACCGACACATCCTCCTTCGTCACCGCTGGCTCGGTCGTCAAGAAGATCGGTGAGCTCAGCGGAACCGAGCAGAACGTGGATATCACCGCGAAGGTCGTCTACGTCAACAACAAGGAGATCACCGTGAAGGGTCTTGCGAAGACCATCGTCTCGGGTATCCTCGGTGACGAGACCGGAACGGCATCGTTCACGATGTGGGAGCCTGGGAGCGTCGCTCTCGAGAAGGGCTCCGTTTACAATTTCAAGAACTGCTACTGCAAGCTCTGGAACGAGAAGGT
>JAEDJU010000153.1 GCA_016296195.1 Candidatus Methanomethylophilaceae archaeon
GGAGATGCGGATATTCCGTAAGCTGTATACAATATTCAGTGTTGTTTTCTGTATCTTCAGTGGAAATGGGCATTTCTTACACGGTCCTATGAATCGTGATATACTGATCTGAGGCATTGGTTTCTCGGTACGATGGGAAGATGGGACATCTATGCTACGCATGCCTCCTGAGATGAGGTCGGTTGACGTCTTTGGATCTAATCAGAAGAGATGGGTGTTTTCCGATATTAACGGATGAGTTGAAGTAAAACGAGGTTTCAAGGAAATGGATGTGACCCTGTGGATGATTCCGGGATATTACCCGTCTTCAACCCCATCACCTCTTTTATAATCGCAAAACGATAAACTCTCATGGCACAGAAGGTCGACTATCTGATCGGAATCGCTGTCCTGGCCCTCGTCGTGGCAGCAGTCGCGATAATCGTCACGGACCAGCCGGAGGATCCCGATCCGGAATTGGATAACGTCCCTCCCATAATCGGTGAGGGGAACTATATCGATTACATCTACTGGGATTCCCAGGGGCATCTCGTCGAGGCTACATGTGACGGATATATCACCATGTCCGGCACACGTCTGATTCACACGACGATGTACACCGGATGGTATGTCTTCGATGGTCTCGACACCACGCAGACGCTCAGTGTCATGGGTTCCGTCAACATCATACTGAAGGACAACTCCAATGCATCGGAGATCCTGATCACCAACGGCTCATCGGTCCATTTCTACGAGGTATCCCATGTGGACAGCCGTACCCAGGGTGTGCTGAACCTTACCGGCGACGGACGCATCTGCGGATACAACGGTGCCAATGTCTCCATATATATCCATAGCGGAACCATCGATGCCTCGTCCGTGAGGAATAACACCACCGGGGTCTCCACCATTGGTGCCGGAGTGAACGGTAGCGCGACCGTGGAGATCGACGGAGGTGTCGTGAAGGCCAAGTCCAGGTCCTACGGGTCCGCCATCGGAGGGGGTCTGAACGGGTCCTGTAGCATTACAATCAACAGAGGGGATGTAGAGGTCAGTTCCATCAACTCCGGAAGCGGTATCGGAAGCGGCAGGTTGGGAACATCCACCATCACCATCAACGGAGGGAACATCGTCTCGAACATCTACCATGGTACGGGGATCGGTTCCGCAGACCAGGGCATTACCCACATCGAGATCAATGCCGGTGACATCCGTTCCATAGGAAGGGGTGCGGTCGCCATCGGGTCCGGGGTCGACGGTACATCCACCATCGATATCCACGGCGGTAAGGTGTACGCCGAGACCAGCGGAATCGCTGCTGCAATCGGCTGCTCCAGTAGCATGCAGCAGTACAAGACCGGAACCATCGGAACTACCATAATCATCGATGGAGGAGAGGTCACCGCTGTTTCCAACGGATCCGGTTCCGCGATCGGTTCGGGATTCTATTCTAGGGCATGGGTGGACATCCGCGATGCAACCATCGTTGCCGAGGGTCACGACCTCGGAGCAGCCATCGGATCCGGATACATGGCTTATGCCGATGTTATCATCAGAGACGGTGATGTCAATGCGTTCAACGACGGACAGGGTGCCGCAATCGGCTCCGGAAAGAGGGGAGACGTAACAATGAGCATCAGCGTCGAGGTGGATGCAAGCACCACCGGCGAGGGCTGGGCCATCGGACCCGGAGCAAACGGAACGTGCACCATGCTCGTGGGCGAGATGAGACGCTGATACTACCGACAACCGGGGGCCATGGAGCCTCCGGAAAACATCTTCGAACATCCCCGCAAATCGGAGACGGTGATAAGGGGTTTTTCCGGGTCACGGAACAATGGCCGTGACCCTTCACTTCTTCATCTGAACTCGAAGAACTTGGTGCACACGGGCACGAACTTGCAGGAGAATCCGGCACAGTAGACCTGTGCATCCTTGTTCCTGAGGGGTTCGAGGCTGGAGTGCCATCCGACCACGGGAAGGTCCTCCATCACGAGGACGTTGAGCTTCTTCCCGCACTCGGTCTTCTTCAGGAGGTAGTCCTTGAGTTCACCGGGCATCATGATACCCTCATCGGCGAGGACATCCCTGCTGAGGATGACGATCTCGGACTCGGGCTCCTGTTTCCTCAGTTCTTCCTCGACCACTCTCATCATGGGTTCGAGACCGACACCGCGGAGGCCGGGCATCATGAGGACCTCGGGATTCCTGACGAACTCCTCGACATTGTCCCTGGGGTCTGCTTCATTCGGACAGAGGTTGACCATGACGCGGGCATCGACTGGCATCCTTATAAGGTGTGCCATCGATGTTTCCTCATGACCTCCTGCACCGCACCGAACCGTGAGGAGAACCTCGATGCCGGGATCAGATCGTTCCTATCCGACAGGAACAACGACATGGTCGCCGGGATCCGCCGCATGGGCAGGGATGCGTTGGTGGACAGGGTCATGGAGGTGGCATCTGACATGGGTTTGGACTGCCACCTGTCGGATGATGCCTCTCCTGATGCGTGTGTCGTGGTGTTCCGCCACTGGCAGGACATGGATCCCGATACGGCGAGGATGAGATGGCCGGATTCCGACATCATCTTCGGTCAGGACCTCTGTCATCAGGTTCCCGCCGTGGTCCGTCTGAGATGATCCCGGGATCCTTCGTATCCCCGTTCCAATTCCTTTGGACTATATGGATGAAAAACGCAAAGCTTATTACATCTGTAAGAAGAACCCATTTCCGAGGTGTTCAAAATGGAAGTGACCATTGAGAATTACAATCCTTGGAAAGGTTCATTTTTCGGTGGAATCGTGCTCGTCCTCGTGGGAGTGCTGTTCCTCGCACTCGGTAACGATGCCCTGAAGTGGGTCATGATCATCGCAGGGGTTCTCGTCCTCATCTCCGGTCTCATCGCCCTGGTCGACGCGGCGAAGGCCCACGGAGGCACCATGTCCCTGCTCGCAGGAGGAATACAGGTCATAATAGGAGTCGTGTTGATCGTTGCGGCCAGTCTCTGGGTCGATCTCCTGATGATCATCCTGGGTGCCGTCCTGTTGGTCATCGGACTGGTCTCCCTCGTCCAGCTTAAGAGCGGACCGTCCACCACCAGCAGCAAGGTCGTGACGATAATCATCGCGGTCATCCTGATCGTGTTGGGAGTCCTCGCGATCCTCAACCCCGAATCCGCCGCGGACATCATCATGTACGTGATCGGTGCGTTCCTGCTCATCTCCGGACTTCTCCAGATGTACGAGGCGTACAAGATCAAGTCCTGCTGAGGAAGAGGAAAACGGTCCCATCCCCGAGAAACAGTGGGGAGGGACCTTAAACCGTTTAATTCCGAACGTTCTCCGTTCTCACTTCTGGTCGACGATCCTGATGATGTGGTAGCCGAACTCGGTCTTCACGGGTCCGACGATCTCCCCTGCCTTCCCCTCGAAGCAGGCCTTCTCGAACTCGGGCACCATGTCGCCCTTGCCGAACCATCCGAGTTTGCCGCCCTTCTTTCCGGAGGGGCATTTGGAGAATCTCTTCGCGAGATCGGCGAAGTCCTCGCCCTTGGAGAGGCGGATCATGATTCCCTGTGCGTCCCTGGCGTTGGACACCAGGATGTGGTCAGCGTT
>JAEDJU010000010.1 GCA_016296195.1 Candidatus Methanomethylophilaceae archaeon
CCTCAGAGATCTCGTATTTCTCTGCGAAGCCCTTGTCGTTAATGCCCCAATCCTCTGCACTGCTTGCATAGTTATCGGGATCGGTCCACATCTCCCAATTCTCATTGTCCGGGGACGCATTATACTTCTGATTGAGGACGTGGGCCCTTGCGATACCATTCCTTACATCATCCCAATTCACATTCCCTTTTTCATCTCTGTAGAATCCTTCATCTCCATACGCATTATCGTAATAATGCCAACCTACGCTGGGACCTAATTCCCTCCCCGTGTTCTTACGGTACTCCTCGGCGAATGAATCTCTCTTCTTCTTGTTCCCCTTCACCTGCTCGTAGTGGGCCCTCCACTTAGGTGTTCCGGATTCATCCAAATCGTCCCGTTCATACGCTCCGTAACTGTACTGCCCGCTGTCCGTCAGACCACGGTACTTCTTGTAGTCGTGGTCGTCCTTGAATCCCGAGAACGGGTTCTTTTTCTTCTTCCCAGTCGTCTCGGTATCGTCGACCTTCCCATCGGCATTGTCTCCCCAGCCTCCAAAGATCCCTTTTCCCGCATCGGGATTGGCAACACCGTTCGTGGAATTGTGGGTGGCGGACGAGTCCTCGACGTTGTCGTTGTCCTCCTTCTTCCTGTTGCCGAGACCGAATATCTTCTCAATGTGCTCCGTGTCGTGGTCGCGTTCATCGTTCATGGAGGGTCATCGATGAGAGGATATTAAAAAAGAGGTATCGTCGCAGGTCTTCGGGGCCGATAGGTGGAGCCCCGCAATGCAATAACTTAATGTTCTGATCCGATGGTAGATCTGTATGCCTGCGACGATGGTTGTTGTAGGAGGTAGGTCCCCTTGGCCAAGCCATCCTAGAGGTCGGAGTCATACTACCTTCCGTCGGATTCCGAAATGACTGAGGTGGTGTGTCCCGCCCCCGGATTCAGAGAGCTGTCAGGGGCGGGTGGTGTTACTCATGACCTTGGCTCGGCTATGATATGTATGGGCCCCATGCCATTTAAGGGTTTGGGATGCACCTTGGGGGGCCCGTGAGGTAGTGGTATTAGAGGTCCAGCGGGACCACGTTGCGATAGAGTCTGGGATAGTCGGTATCCAGCACGGAGCACACGTCACCGATGAACACCTCGGGGTCGGTCTGGCCTGTGGCCGCCTTCCACTCCGACCATGCGGTCCTGAGGACAGGCTCGGGCACGTCGATGATCAGGAAGCGCTTCTCCCCTGTCCACACGTTGCGGTATGAGACCAGCGTGGGAACCGCGCGTTTCCCCTTGGGCACGTCCAGCACCCTTCTGAGCACATCTTTCCCCGCCTGGGGGGAGGGGACGGTCTCGGGGGTGGTGACCGTGGGTGTCATGGGATCGTCGGGGATGACGATCTGTCCGATGGTCTCGGTGGATGAGGTAGCTGTGGGTGTGACGGGCACGGAGTCATCCGAGATCTCCGCGACCTTCTTACTCTGCTTTCTCGGTGTTGTCATGGATCTCCCAACCATCTTTGAACATATAGTATTTCTCCGCGTATGCATCGACCACGCCATACCCGAGCTCTCCATCCTTGGTGGGGTCGTAACGGGCCGCGAGCTTCCTGCCATATTCACGGGCCTGCTCGGGATCCCTGGCGACACCCACGATGTTGCCCTCCCTGAGGACACCCTGCATAAGCTTGGCGGTGTCACCGATCACGGGTGGCATGGCCACGAGCCAGCAGTGCTGTCCGCGACAGACCTCGGCGAACGTCAGGGTCTCCAGGAACGACAGCACGATCTCCATCGCCGACTGCTTCTCGACCTGCCCGAGGACGTCCCTGTTGCCTTTGAGTATGACCCTCATGGCCCCGATGGGCTGGGGGGTCGGAGCAGGGGCTGCGGATTGATCGGGGGAGCGGGCGAACCTGCCCCTTTGATCCCTGGGTTGAAGGGAAGGGGTCACTGGACCCTCACCAGCCTTCTGCCGAGTCTGACCCACACGCCCTCGTGGTTCTCCTCAAGTGTCACGGACACCGAGGGGAACGGGAGCGTCGCAAGTATACCGTCCCTGTCGTCCTGCACGTCGGAGTAGAACCTTTCGGCTTCATCCTTCGTCTCGAACATCTCGCTGAGGACATCGGCGTCCTCCGGATCTCCGGGCCTTCCGGCCCTCACTCTGTACAATCTCATGTCTTCTTCTCTCCTTGTATCATGAATGCATCACGGACGTGCCCTCGGGGGCGTCTGCCCCGTGCCCCTCCTCGCCTTGAGCCTCTCCCTGCACCAGTACGGACTCTTGCATCTGGGACACACCTTCGGTATCTCCGGACCGCGACGTCTCCACGTGTTCCCGCATCTGGTGCATGTGAGCGTGCTGTACAGCATCCCGCATCTCGGACACGTGCCGTCGAACGATTCGGCGGGTATCAGGGCGCGTATCCCGCAGTGGGAGCACAGCATGTCCAGCCTCACGCCCATCGTATGCCCCCTGTTGACGGCCCTCGGGTCGTACGCCTCGGGACACGCAGGTATCTCGGGTGCCAGCGGATCCAGTGCCCCCAGATCCGCGGACCTCTTCGGGTGGTACGAGTCCATGCGGGGCATCAGAGATCGTCCTCCGACATTATACGGGGTGCTATGAGCCAGCGTATGGACAGCGGAGGCAGATCGAGTGTCAGGATGGCGGGGAAGTCGGTGTCCATCGATATGGTGGGGACCGAATCCTTCGGAAGGACCTTGGCTATATCCTGCCATCTGGAGACCACATAGTTGCCCTCCGTCGGTGATGACGGCGAGGAGTCGGTGGTCAGCAGCGGGAGCTGGGACTCCGTGAGGGTGAGCGTGAGGCCCATGTCGGTGTCGTCATGTGCGATGAACGAGACGGCATCGGGTGTCACGGATATGCGCATCGCGTCCTGCTTCTTCGGGTCGAGGGACCTGAAGAATGACAGCAGGGTGGAGGCGGGTATCGCGAACATCGTCTGGAGATCGAGGTTGGGCTCCTTGCCCTTGACCTCCGGCGGGGATACGGGCAGTCTGCGGGTGAACCCGTTGCCCTGCACGCGGATGGATCCGTCGCCCACCAGGATGGTCGAGGTGGGGCCGGTCAGGGAAAGGGCCTTGCGCATGTCCGCGATGTCCACGGAGAAGCAGAGGTCCGGTGATGGGATGGCGAGCTTGACGACTGCCATGGCCTCCATCGCGGGTGATATGGAACGCATGTACCATCCCTCCTGTGACATGGTGACTGTGACCTCGTCAGAGATCACGGACATGACGGCGAATGCGAGATCGGCGAGATCGGTGGGGACCTCTATGGATTGGAGCTCCGGAGGAGCCGATGATTGCGGGTCGTGGTTCATGAAGGGGAGATGGATTCTAGGTATATATACCTGGAGATTGGCGGCCCGGAGAAAAAACAGGATTTTGATATCGGGATCTTGGAAAAAGTGCATGGAAAGGGGCGGAGGATCGGGGAAAAAGTGTTGGGAAGGGGGGGTTTAGGAATATATACCTGGGAAAAAAGAGGAAAAATCGTAAGCGCCACACCCACACGTTCCGGTCGCTGCGGCCCGTGTGGCGGTGCCACGGTGTGGCTTATATAGTTACTATGGATACGATGTATTAGACCCAAAAGGGGTCGGGGGGGTTGCCCCTCCGAGTCCTACGGTATGGCGACAGCCAATAGCGGTAGCGATAGCTACCGATAAAGGTTGAAAATGTCATATCGTAGGATAATCCCCTATGGGTATCAACAATCAACAATTAAGGAGGAGTGAGGACAAATGGCATACGTCGATGTAGTGGCTACTCTCATGTACTACTACGATTACGACTGTTTCACAGAGACCTTCATGGCTGAGTGAAGCGGACAACCGCCCCCCGCGGGCACGCAAACCCTAACCAAACCACTTCAATCTATCAGGAGGACACACAAATGTTTCACTTCAAGTTCATCAACATCAAGACCGCTCGTGGACAGATCATCCCCGCAATCCAGATTACAGACGTGTTCGATAACACGGTTCTAATCTCAGCCGAAATGTTCACAACTGCCATGAAGATGCATCAATATTCTAACCGCATCATCGGAATCTCCCCCGAACAACTCGTCTACAATGAAGTCGATTCAGTTAGGAAGCTCACCTTCACATTCGACCAGAGAATCGATTATGAAATCATCACCATCGACGACAGCAGGTCCAAGGCGACATTCTCATACGAGGAATTGTACGAGGTTTACAGACACTGCTGAGAACAACCGCCCGCCATCGTGCGGGCTTTTTTTATTTTCTGATTGGAGGACTCAAGATGGAACCCGACAAGATTCTTATCGATATCCGCACGTGCGAACTCACTCTCTCAGAGGTCATGAAACAGATTGAAATCTGGAAGAAGGAGATGCCCGATTACGAGATTTTCATGGATGGAGATGCTTATTCAATAAGTGCACGCAAACTCCGCCACTGAATGAGAATCTGGATGCAAACGGTTCCCCCGTCGCGTCCGCTATCTCGAAACCACGACCAACAACCTAAACAAACCCGAACTTAAAAGGAGAGAACAGAAATGAACTACTCAGTTTATGTCAAGAATGCTTGCAAGAAGACCGGACTTTTCGGACACCAGAAGAACTCATGGGACGATGAGCTCACATACCCAGAGAACTCCCAGTTCAAGGAGCATAATCACTCCTCATGCGGATGCAGGTACAATCACATGCACGATGTGAACATGGAGGTCAACCAGCGCATCGCGGAGATCCACAGGAGCCCCATCAATGTCAGCATCTTCTCCGAGGATGGGTGGCCCGTGTGTGAGAAGCACAGAAAGGTCATCACGAACGTGAGACAGCTCGGATTCGAGGATTATCTGATAATCTGCCCCGAGTGCGAGCATGAGAAGAAGTTCATGAACTCGCATCCGAAGCAGATGTCAAAGGAGGAATGCATTCTTGAAGACATCTACAACTTGGACCGTGCGCTCTTCAAGAGCACAAGGTTTAACAGAGGTGATTACGCCCATGGACGCGTGTTCTCCAAGGATGTCGAACATGAAATAGGACTTCTGATGAACAGACCGTCTATCAAGAGATTCCTCTGAAACCCAACGGCTCGCCTCACGGCGGGCCTTTTTTTTATTTACTGATTGGAGGCAACAAGATATGAGCTATTTCTATATCAGTTCCGACCACGAAGACCTAGTGACCCTGTTTGAGGAGTCAGATGACAATACCATCGTGCAGTCGTGCGCCATGCGTATCAGCACGTTCAAGCGCATCAGGAACTTCATCGGCAAGTGCGCCTACGGGAAGGTGTACAAGGAGGCCTTCATCGAGGACATCTATGACATCATGCCCGGACAGGTGTACTGGACGTACGAGGTCGAGATCTCGAAGGACAAGTTCTCCATCTACGCGACCCCGAACGTGAACAACGGGATCTACAGGATCGAGGCATTCGAGTGCAGACCGAAGGACATAGTCTTCGAGATACTCGAGTTCAGGATCTGAATCCGAAATCGGGTCGGAAACGGTTCCCCCGTCACGGCCCATATGGCAGTCGAACCACGAACCAATACCTGAATAAACCACAAAACAAAGGAGAGAACAGAAATGGAATCCACAGCAAAGCTCAGAGAGATCAACGACCTCATCACCATCCTCAAGGAGGAGAACAAGACCCTCGACCAGAAGAAGGCCGGAAACACCGCGCGCATCGAGGAACTCGAGAGGATGAAGACCGAGGAGGGCTTCAGGCTCCTCGAGGATGCAAAGCCCGGTGAGAAGAGCGTCAAGGTCGATGGGATCACCATCACCAGAGCCACCCTCACATCTCATGAGGGATACGATCTCAATTCAAGGACCTTCGCGGCCGAGAGGAAGCAATACAGACAGCAGGAGGCCGAGGCCCTGAGGAAGAAGGCGGATCAGATCGAGAAGGGAGATGAGGAGATATCCGAGTCCAAGCTTCTCAAGTACATCCTCTCTATCTCAACAGGGATCGAGAAGATGAAGAAATTCGAGACGACGAGAGAGATCGTCAAGTTCAGGAACCTCTGAGCCAACGACACCCCCCAAACGGCCCGCCACTGTGCGGGCCTTTTTTTATTTATTTTTCTGAGTGAGGTCAACAACATGGCATCATCAACAGTGTTTTCGGAAAAGCGCCTTGTGGACGAACAGAACAACGTCTTCATCGAGACATCGGTCGACTATCTCGACAACGGCCCGAACTTCAAGCGCTATGTGGTCTACTGCTGGGCGTACCAGCAGTCGGAATACTGTCAGACGGGCTGTCCCCACGATGACATCAGGATCCAGCTCTTCACCGTCCCTACGGGATGCAGGAGGTCCAAGGCCAGAGACGCGGAGGCCCTCAGGCAGTACCACGAGATCAAGGAGCAGCTGATCCAGAACAGGGTCGACAAGGGATTCTCGTTCATCTGAAGCATCTCTCCGAGCAGGGCTGTGATCTGGAGGAGGAACGGTTGGCCGACTCTTCCACTATCACAAACACCTAAACAAACCCGAAAAACAAAGGAGTGTATCAAATATGGCAACACACACAGAGAGAGACTTCGAACAGCTTCTGAATGAGACCTACGACCTCGCGAACATCGCAGGCCATGAGTACGAGGCAGGACGTGCCCTCAAGCTCGTCGACCCCATCCTCTTCAAGGAGTACTACTTCGAGTGGCTGGATGAAGAGGGGATCGCAGGAGAGTTCCCTGAGATCGACTTCGACGCTCTCCCCGAAGAGGCCGAGGACTGCGACCTCGTGCTCTTCGATGAGCTCAAGGACTTCAACCTCGTGGACCACAGGAACCTCTGGGATGATGTGGTGGTCGTCCTGAAGGATGGAACCGCGATCCATATCATCGATTCATCCAACATGGACGAGTACGAATAC
The DNA here is from genome assembly GCA_016296195.1 of Candidatus Methanomethylophilaceae archaeon. GTDB lineage: Archaea > Thermoplasmatota > Thermoplasmata > Methanomassiliicoccales > Methanomethylophilaceae > Methanoprimaticola. Next base: position 6,884 of record JAEDJU010000010.1, read on the forward strand.
GATGAACAATCAGGCCTGTTCTCCGGCCCCTATGGACCTGAAATGTGCGCAGGATGCGTGGATTGTCACGCATACGTCTACAAGCCTGTCTCCCACACATGGGAGCTGACCGAGGACCCCATCTACGAATACTATCCAATGGACACTCTTGAGAGCTTCCTTAAGAGGAATCAGTTCATCTGAACCAGCCTTACAACCAAACCCCTTCACGAAACCATTTCTTTTGGAGTGATAACATGGGAAACAGAGCACTTATCATCGGAAAGAGAACATGGGACATGGCCGAGGGCGAGGAGACCATCCCCGCACTGTATGTGCACAGCTACTACAAGTACGACCTCAGGAGATGGCTCGTAATCTGCAAGGAGCGCGGATACAGATCATTCTCCGAGGATCCGACCTATGCACTGGCAAGACTGTGCCAGGTCGCCTGTGAGGATTACCCCAAGGGCAACAACATCGGTATCTGGTCCATCCACAAGGCCGACAAGCCTTGGGAGAATCTCAGGCTCGACTACGGATTCGTCATCGTCGATGATTTCAGGATCGCCACGCGCATCCCTTCCTTCAAGGACGACGTCGAGGACGACGAGGACGACGAGTCCGATTCCGAGTGACGCTCACAACCTCAACGAAACCCCTTCGCAAACCATTTCATGAAAGAAAATAGGTGAAATCTATGAATTATGTAGCATACGCAATCCAGACAGTCGATGGAAAGTACGCCGAGGCCGACACCATCCCCGACCTCATCAATGAGAATCTCGACATCGAGGTCCGCCTCATCAAGGAGGCCATCCAGGACAGAATGGATCCCCTGATCGCCCTCATCCTCTCCGAGGGAGATACCAAGGGATACGTAATCGATGCGGTGGAGGAACTCCTCTATTCCAGCCTCGATGAGCCCGAGAACAGACTCATGAAGAAGGTCGAGTACGACAACTTCACTCTGTACGGGATCCCAGAGGGACCCATGCCCGGTGAGACCCAACTGTGCCTCCAGTGCAAGTGGAGATGCACCGACGTCTGCAAGATGACCCCGATCATCGAGATCGACGAGATCAGGAAGCTCGAGTGCTCCCACTTCGAGTCCATCGAACAGACCGGATTCTACCTCAACTACCACGACGAGATCGACTGCATCTATCTCGGCCTCTATCCCGAGGAGGTCACCGAGAAGCTCGAGCTCGACTACGAGGACGAGGCCATCGAGGCATGCAAGGAATGGATCGACGACTACTACGACCATGACGAACTGGTCGAGATGGTCGCCAACGGTGACACTCCTTCAGACCCGATCCATGAGATGGTCAGGAGGATGTTCGAACACTTCAACGAGGAAGCGGGCAACATGGGCACCATCTACGGTAGTGAGACAACCTATGGAGTCCTCTCCTTCATCCTCATGGAGGACAGGACGGGAGTTGAGCTCTCAGCCCCCAGGACGGTCATGTACCACAAGTACAGGGTGGCCTGCGAAGAGAACGATACCCCCGCCGAGGAGGTCCTGACCTACAACGAACTCGTCTTCTCCGAAGGCATGTGGCTCCACCCCGACCTCATCAACGAGTTCGCCTCCAGGCTCGCCTACGGAGGATGGCTCGAAGTGTACAACAGGCTCCAGCCCGAGATCGCTCAGGCGATCAACAGGCAGTGAGGTCCCATCCGGGACAAACCCCTTCTCCAAACCACTTCAAAACCCTTTGAAAGACAATAGGTGAAAGCAATGAACGGAACAACGTACAGCGCAAGGATCATGGAAGCAGATGGAACATTCGTGGGAAAGACGGAGCACGTCAACAATATCCCCGAGTGTAGGGAACTCGTCATGATGTTCGTCCAGGACAACAAGGACAACGCCCCTGAGTTCTACACCATCAACGAGTATGTCGAGGATGAGCACACCATCGAGGAGTCTGTCGTCGAGTGCATGCCCGTCGATGCCCTCAGGAAGGACACCGTCATCCACGACCAGCTGATCCTTGGCAAGAGGGCCATGACCCTGCTCGGACGCGCACACTGGTTCGTGGCCTGCCACGAGAAGGACGCAGACCCCTACGTCCAGCAGCAGGTCAAGACGATCGTCAAGGTCCTCGAGATGCTGATGGAGGTGGAGTGAAATGGAAGGAATGATAGAGGTAAAGGAACTGAGAAAAGTATTGAACGATCTGAAGGCAGGGGTCAAGGGCAAGCCCACCAGCTTCGATAGAGGCTGGCTGTCCGCCATCAACTGCATCTTCGAGACCTTCACCGAGCTCAAGGACGAAGACGAGTGACGCTCAAACCACAACCAAACTCCTTAGCCAAACCACTTCAAAGGAGAGAACAACTATGGAAAAGAAGTATCAGGTGAAGCTGAAGATCGAGATCGCAACCCCTCTCCACGTCAATGCGGAGAATGCACAGGATGCCATAGACAAAGCACATGAACTGTTCTGCGCCATGGACGATCTGGAGCTGTTGGATGCGGTCCAGGGAGGCCAGTACATCTACGAGGCATGGCTGGATACCAGGAAGAAGCTCACAGATAAGGAGATCGAACAGATGAGAGAGGGACAGGAGGGAAAGGAATGACATTCTATTACAAGAACGAGGAGATCGGAACAACGCTTGAGGAGGCGAAGAAGTATATCCTCTCGAGCAGAGCTCTGACCCGTGAGCTGGCAGAGGCTTATCTGTTCGACAGTATCGACGATAGGTATCTTCGCGAGTGGGTCGTGGATATGATCGTGGACGAGGGAGGGCTCACAGATGAGGTCATCGTCGATTACGCTCTCTCTTACTTGGAGGACATGTGGGATCCGGAAGAGGGGCGTATGGGAATGGGTTATTACTTCAGTTATGAAGAGGTGATGGAGGAATGAGATTCAAGGTAAGCGTGCCCGATTGCATCGACGTGGCGACATGCAGAACAGTGAAGGAGCTGATAAAGGCCCTCGGAGATGGGGGGTGCATGCACAGAGTGACGACATCGGACCTCGCGGACATGATGGACTCGCTGCTCATAGATGGCGTGTGGTTCCATAAGCTCGCAGATGATCCGAGGTTCACATTCGTCGTGGAGGTGGTTGAATGATCGTCGATGCAAGGGAACTGATGGAATACCTCGATATCATGGATAATGAGGCCCCGACCATCAAGGACGAGTTCGACGCCGGATGGAGTGAGGCCGTGGACCTGATCAGGGAGTGGATCGAGGAACATCAGGAGGGAGAGGAATGAACGGAATATGGCAGATACTGGTGAGATGCGGAGCGATCAGGGAGGCGAAGGAATGACCACCGTCGGACAACTCAGGCAGATCTGCGAGGACATCCTTGACCAGATCGCAGGATGGGACGAGAACACAACCATTCGCACGGGCCCGAGTACCTACGGGCTGGGCTACACCGTCCTCGAGACCGAGGATGGATTCATAGATTACTCTGACATCCAAGAGGATGACGACGACGAGGAGGATTACCGATGATCTCAGATAAGGAGCTCAACAGCAGGATCTTCTCCCTCGCTCAGGATGTGCTCTATGGGAACCCCGACAAGGCGTATGCCAACGGATACCGTGATGCCATCAAGGACGTGTTCGAGATCATCGGGGAGCTTCAGGAGAAGGAGTTTCATCGCAGGAATGAGGAGAGCCTGCAGGCGATCTACGACGCCCTCGAAGAGGAAGGCTACTATTGATATAGTAGGACACTATACCACTCCATCAACATGGATACCAAACCCCTTCATTCAAACCACTTACAAGGAGAGAACAGAAATGGACGCAAATGCAGTTCTTATGGAAATGTGCGGAATTCAGAACGACGATGACTCCTGCGGGGTCTTCTGGGAGATCTTCAACGGGACCGTCCAGTACACCGTGGACACCTACCAGTACCTCGCGAGGCAGGATCTCCAGCTCAACGACAGGACGAACGTCTTCAACGCACTCCCCGCCGAGATGAAGGAGAAGGTCATGATGGAGCTCCTGGGAGTGGACATCTACCACTACTCATTCTCCGAGGAGATCGATTTCACCCAGAGGTTCTACGAAGCCTACTCCGACCACGACGATCTGGATGAATATGTGTTCCTGACCATCCACAAGGGTGGAGACGTGCGCGTGAACTGGTCCGAGTGGATGATGTTCCGCATGGTCAAGGACAACCAGCTCACGGCTCCCGAGATCGAGGGAACCTGTATCAGGGACGGGGTCGAATACAGGATCTCGAACTGGGATGGATCCGCGTCCAAGGGCGTGTACGCCATCACCTTCATGGAGAACGATGACGAGCCCTACCCCGAGGACGAGAACTTCCACGATGATGATGTGATCTCACTCAGACTCGAGAACACATACTGACACTCACAACCTCAACCAAACCCCCTTCCGAAACCCTTTACACGATTTTAAAGAAAGGTGATTCAAATGAGCAGAAAGGCAATTCTCACACAGAACGCGAAGATGAAGATGACCATGGAGCAGCACCCCGACATCCTCCTCTACTGCATGTCCATGCCCGCCAAGGACACATGTCCCTTCAAGGGAGACTGTGAACTCGGATGCTATGCCGACTCCGGATGTCAGGCATGGAAGACCACCAAGCAGGCATACCAGGAGAATCTGGACATGTACCATGAGGGCGTGTTCTTCGACAAGCTGGATCAGGAGCTGACCAAGATCGAGAGGAAGGCAGCGAAGGAGGGCAAGGAGGTCTACATCAGACTCCATGATTCCGGAGATTTCTTCTCATTCCGCTACATGTGCGACTGGTTCCTCTTCATGGAGGATCATCCCACGGTACACTTCTACGCATACACAAAGAGCATCCCCTTCATGGAGAAGGCCCGCGAGAAGGGGATCATCCCGAAGAACTTCACTTATGTCTACTCGTGCGGAGGATCAAGGGACGATCTGATCGAGCCGAGGATCCACAGACATGCGATAGTCGTCGATTTCGAATCCGACATCCCCGAGGGATATGTCAACGGTTCCCACGACGACTTCCCAGCATCCCAGCCCGATACCAAGGGTATCGCTCTCGTGTTCCACGGTCACGGGAAGAGGTTCAATACCATCATCCCCGAGTGACCACCAACCAGCCATACCAAACCTTTTATCCAAACAACTTATACGGTATAGGTGAAACCATGATATCTAACAAGAATATGGATCTGGCCGACGAGCTCCTCAGGCTCATGGTCGACAAACACATCCAGAACATCCGCTTCGCGAACACCTCCAAATCCCTGCTGATGAAGCTCTCGGACCAACTGCATCAGGCCATGGAGATGACGGGCTACAAATGGTCCGACGTGGAGAAGGCCATGAAGAACGACATCGTCTATCTGGCCACCACCACGGACACCACGAATCGTAAGATCGACCGTATCATGCGTGACTACAGGGCCATCAGCGAAGCGGATAACAGATCGGGCGATAAGGACCACATCCTACCCGATGCGGACACGATGAATTCGGAACCTGCCCCGACATCCGACCAGCCGACGGAGACCCGTCAGGAGCCCATCCCGAGCGAAGGAGAGGAACAGGAGCCCGACGAGTCATTCGACGATGACGGGGAGGATCCCGAATCGGAAGATGATCAGGATCAGGATCAAGACCAAGATCAGGATCAGGACCAAGAAGATCTGGTTCAAGACCAAGATCAGGACCAAGATCAGGATGATGATCCAGATGATGATCCTCAACCGAACCCCGACCCGGAGCCCGACGATCCCAACATGGATCTGATCGAGCGCATCGTGAGGTACAACATGGATCATCCCGACAATGTGATCAACATCATGCTCTACGGCCCGAGAGGGACCGCCAAGACCCGCATGGGCATCGACGTGTCCTACCGTGTGTTCGGTGAGCCTCCGTCGATCATGACTGCCCCGCAGGACAAGTACGAGATCATCGGCTATGCGGATGCACACGGCAACCCCGTGCCCACGACATTCATCAAGGGATACACCAAGCCCGGTATCATGCTGATCGACGAGATAGATAGGATGGACCAGACCGCAGGCATCGCGATGAACTCGGCGATCTCCAACGGCCTTCTGGACACCACATACATGGGCGTCCTCGAACGCGATCCCAAGATGACCATCATCGCCACGGCGAACACCGCGGGAACGGGAGCCGACCAGGAATATGTGACCGCCAATGTGATGGACTCCTCCATCCGTGACAGGTTCATCTTCATCCCCATCGGCTGGGATCATGACAAGGCCCTCTCGATCTCCCCCGATGCGGAGCTCGTGGATTTCATCGAGCGCTGGAACAGGGCATGCGACAGATCGGGTCTGGGTGTGGCCTCCGCATCCTACAGAGCCCTCCTGACATGGTCGTCCCTCTCCGAGCTCAACGTTCCCAACAGCGACATCATGAACTACGTGCTCCTGAAGGGCGCTCTGGATCCTTCGGATCTGATCTCGGTCTGGGAGAACATGCAGCACCGCTCCACCATCTACGACACCACCTTATCACGCTTCGCGGACGCAGCCAAGGCAGGGATGCTGATGCTATGAGGATGTCCATCCATCACCCCGACATCGGGGGATATCGGACCACCGTGGTCGTGGACACGTTCCGTTCCCCTCTGGAGGCCCTCGACATGGCCATCCTCAGGGGATCGGACAGGAGGCAGCCCAGGTCCTCCCCTCTGCTCCCCGTGAACACCAAACCGGAGTGGTACGGTGTCGCCACATCCGACGAGCTCAGGAGGGCCTGTGCCGTCGGCATCGACGATGCCCTCGCGGAATCCGTTTCCCGCGTCCTCTCCAGCCTCAGGACGGACGAGACCATGCGTCCCGTACGTAGGAGGTGGGACGTGGCCGGAGGCTCTCTATCGGTCCCCAGATACCTCTCAGGGGACCCTTTGCCTTTCAGGCATCGTGTGAAGGGGAAGGCCAGATCCCGCACCATAGAGATAGTGATCCTGCCGACCATAGACTGCAATGTCACGAAGGACGAGAGTCTGGCCATCGGGAGGTGCATGGGGCAGGTGCTGGGCCTGCTGACGGGGATGGGTTACGCCGTAGGGATCTCCACGCTCTCGCTGACCAGGTACATGTTCTCCGACGATACCAAGATCTACATCAGGGGTGCCGACATCAGGATCAAGAACCCAGGCGATCTGTTCAACCCACGGAGGATCTCGTTCGCACTCTCCCGTGTCCTCGCGAGAGCCCTGTTCATAGCTCTGGTGATGCAGGATCCCGCCTACAACGACTCATACTCCCGCAGGGTCCTACCTGCGACGTACGATGACATGGTGTTCGGACTGATCGACGAGCTCCACCCCGGACCGAAGGCCGTCTTCGATGCCAACGACATCGTATCACGCCTGCAGGCGGGCTGGGGAGAGGAGAGATGCATCGATTATCTGCTGTCCTCGGTGACGGACCACCAATAACCACACAAACCCCACCAAACCCATTCAAGGAGTGATACAATGGATATGATATGCACGCAACAGGAACTGAACAAGGCAGCCACCAAGGTCTCTCTGAATCTCGATCTTCCCTTCAGGATCGATGCCCGCTTCACATCGCCCATGACCCCGGACTCGACCTTCTCATGCGACGAGGACGGTGTCCTTCATATGAGCATCCCCGATTTCCTCGAGGGGATGCCCTATGACGTCCTCAGGGGACTGGTTGCCTTCATCATCTCTGGCAATGACAAGCACCTTGAGCCCTTGGACGAGTTCACCTCGACCCCCTCTTTCCTGATCCACGGGCAGCTTCTTCTGAGGGACAGACTGGATATCCGTCCGCCGAGACAGGAGCGTGACCTGAAGGCCTGCTTCTACAGGGTATGCAGGGCCAACCACCTCAACATACCCGAGCCGATGCTCGGATGGTCGCGCCTGTTGGATGGGGACTTCCTCGAGAGCATCACCCTCAGGACGATCGTGTTCAGCGACAGGCTTGCCCACAAGGGAAGGGAGGAGCTCGACGACATGATGCTGGGCATCCTCGAGAGCTGGGAGGGATACATATGATGCTGAGATACCCGATCTCCCACGAAACCCTCTTCGAGCTGGTGGAAGCGTTCAGGAACGACAGGAGATTCATCTGTGTGGGGAGAGTCATGCTCTCATACGACCCGAAGCATAGGAGGTTGACATACCGTGACGGATACGGAGGATCCGTGCAGGAGATCAGGCTATGGCACGACGAGACCCTCAGCTTCGACAGAGAAACGGTCTCTTTCGAGTCAGACCATCCAATTTTGGAGATTGCAGTGAGGAATCTATGATTTCCAGTGGAAATTGAGGTATTTTTCTACTTGGAGAGCGTAGGTATACTTAGACATAATTGGATTTGAATACGAAAAATCTCGATTTTGTATAGATCGCCCGGAGCAACAAATTTGAATTTTATCCATCAGTACTAGCCCCAGCTAGTACTGAACTATACATGTGATAGTATCGAAAAATTCGATTTTTGAAACACTTTATACAATTTCTAAAATGTTAACCCCTGTTAACCCCTTAACACCCCTTTAATATTTTGTTATTCAGTCTTTTCACAGACCCCTTACATTTAACTATACTTTCTTATAGTATCTATAGATATATCTTCTCTATACATTAGATATAATACATAAGAGGATGAAAACATGAAGTACCAAGAAAATAGTAGAATCTCAAAACATCTACGCACACCAGTTGTAGAATCCACAAATCGGTCATTAACGCCGTTGATCACCAAATTTGTTGCAAGAAAAACTGTCAAAGTATATATACTTAACAACGTTAATTCACAACATTCCAAAAGATACCCACAAAACCAATGACAATATTTACATCGCCACCAACATATCCAGCTCTAGGTATATATCAAAACTACAAGAATGTTTGTTAACAAAAAGGTGTATAAAATGTACGATATCGAACACAATGATAAGAATGACACAGAAACATCCACTTCCCGTCCGACTATCATCACACCGGGCTCCGGCCTCACCGTCCTATCCCTTTTCGATGGAATGGGCAATGGGGCCCTCGCACTCCACCGGCTCGGCATCCCGATCTCCGAGTACCACGCCTATGAGATAGATCCCAATGCCATCCTCTTGGCAGACCACAACATCCCGAACATCACACGCCACAGAGACGGCGATGTCTTCCACGCAGACTTCTCCCAACACCGTGGAATCGACATGCTGATCGGTGGGAGTCCGTGCACCCACTGGTCGATCGCCCAGAAGAAGGAGGACCGTGAGGTCAACCCCAACTCGGGCATCGGATGGGAGCTCTTCTCTCAGTACGTCCGCGCCCTGCACGAAGCACAGCCCCAGATGTTCCTCTATGAGAACAACGCCAGCATGAGCGACGCCATCCGCGAGGAGATCACAAGGACCTTCGGCTTCCCGCCTCACAGGATCCAGAGCTCCACGCTATCCGCGCAGTCCCGCGACAGGCTCTATTGGGTCGGCCGTCGCCAGCCCGACGGGTCCTACTCCCAAGTACCAGTTCCCCAGCCCGATGATCTGGGCCTCGTGGTCGCCGACATCCTCGAGGACGGCTGGACCTCCCCCAGAGACAAGGCACACGCCGTGCTCACATCCTCGGCAAGAACAACGCACCGTGAGTTCTTCCAGAAGGCACAGGGTGACATGGCCATGCGTCCTGTGGACACACCCATCCGTGTGGGCGACATGCCCGCCAAGGACGGCCACGTCTCGGGAGGGCAGGCCATGAGGGTGTACTCCACCGAAGGGAAGAGCAGAACACAGATGGCCTGCGGTGGCGGGATGGGGGGCAAGACCGGGCTGTACGCCGTTCCGGCCTCGATCGACGGTGAGACCGTGTTCCCCGTGAAGGATGGGAGGATCACGATACGTGGCAGGCAGTATCCCTGCAAGCTTCCCGACGGGGCATACGAGATCCGCAAGCTCACCGTCAGGGAGTGCGCCAGACTCCAGACCATACCCGAGTGGTATGATTTCTCCGTCGTATCGAACACCAACGCGTACAAGGCCATAGGCAACGGATGGACCGTGTCGGTGATCGCGCACATCATGTCCTGCATGCTCGACTGTCAGTGAGCAAAGAGTATTTGTACAAGTACCGATATTACAATCATTGTTCGGGTACCACGGTCCCTTTGGGAGGGTGCGAGGGAATGGACTGGTCTCGACGCCTGCGGACACCCGTGGGTGGCGACGGTTGGATAATTCGCTGTGGTCCCGAACGACAGGAGACAGGTTATGGCGAAAGGAAAGGGATTGGTGTTCGACAACATCAACCATGTGATAGAGGGCATCCACTGCGATGCCGAGAGGAACGAGCTTACCGTGGACACCATGTGCGTGTCCGCCAACGACATGATGCGCGTGTGCGGTGACTGCGGGCTCGTGAGGATATCGAACGGAAGGATCGCCGATGTGGATGTGTACGTGATCTCCAAGGACCACGAGGCCCTGAAGAACGCACAGCTCGCACCGAGCGGACGCAACACGATGACCATCCAGGGGAAGACCAAGGAGGACGGGATCTACGGGTCCTGCATGATCGTGGCCCGCGAGAACGACAGGATGCGCTCGCTGACCAGGGCACAGGCAGACGCGATACTGGCCACGACGAACATGTTCCAGTTCAACTCCGAGGGAGGGAGGTCGTGCATGTGCCTGAAGGGTCTGGAGCTGATCTGATGACACGCATGGACGACATCGACAGGGACGTGCAGATGCTGAAGAGGTCGGCGATAATGTGCACGACCGAGGACTATCAGGAGGCACAGACGAGGGCGCTGCTCGCCATCGCCGAGGTGCTCATGGAGATCAACACCACACTGACATACATCAAGAAGAACACGAGGAGATACGATGAGTGAGAGAAGCGGATTGATATCGCTGGACAAGGGCAAGAGGAGGACGAGGAGGAAGGCAGAGGATGACGTGGAGTCGATCGCGCCT
>JAEDJU010000154.1 GCA_016296195.1 Candidatus Methanomethylophilaceae archaeon
CGCATACAACAGCACCACTGGGAGATAGATCTTCTCCGGGAAACCGAGTTTGAAGATTATGGATTACGGCGTTTCATGTTGGAGAATTATTCAACAAATCGGCGATCATCCCGTATGTATTGAAGCATGTTCGCCAAAGATATTCTCAGTGATAGTGTCCCTACACAATCAGGAGGAAATTGCAGTTTCTGCAGTACTCCTATGTTTCACTCGAATCTTCCATCTGTCTCCTATGAAAGACCGAAGTGAGGCATAATCAGACCCTCTCATATCTTCATATAAGGCAGATCAAATCACCCCTGATCAAGGCACCTCACAGAAGACGATAATTTGTGATTCCTAAAATGATGTCCTTATCAACTCACTGACATCCTACCTTTTTATCTGTCAAACTGTGACCTGTATAACCTTCTGTACAGTCCATCCTGGGACAACAACTCCTCATGCGTTCCCTGCTCCACGATCTCACCCTTGTCCATGACGATGATCATATCGGCATCGCGGATGGTGGAGAGCCTGTGGGCAATGATGAACGAGGTCCTGCCCTCCATCATGTTAGCCATGGTGGACTGGATCCTGCGCTCGGTCCTTGTATCCACGGAGCTCGTGGCCTCATCGAATATAAGCATCGGGGAACGGTCCAGCATGGCACGGGCTATGGTGATCTGCTGCCTCTGTCCCGAGGACAGTTCCAAACCGTAACCGACCTTCGTATCGTATCCGTCGGGGAGGGCATCTATGAACTGGTCGATGCCAACCGCCCTGCAGGCCTCCACAACCTCCTCATCGGTGACATCCATACAATAGGCGACGTTCTCCCTGATGGTACCGTCCATCAGCCACGTATCCTGCAGGACCATGCAGAACAGATCATGCACCTGCTCCCTGGACATCGTCCTTATCGACCTGCCATCCACGAGGATGTCACCGGAATCCATCTCGTAGAACCTCATAAGCAGGTTCACCACGGTGGTCTTCCCAGCACCTGTGGGACCCACGATAGCGACCTTCTGTCCCGGTTGGATGTCCGCCGTGAACCCATGGATAATCTCCTTCCCGGGGGCATAGCTGAAACGGACATCCCTGAACTCCACGTGGCCCTTCACATCCTTGACCGGTTCCGGATCCTCCTCGTCCGGAGATATCTCCTCATGGTCCAGGAACTCGAATATGCGCTCCGATGCAGCAGCGGCTGCCTGGAGCCTGCTGATGGAACCGGAAATCATGTCGAAGGGGCCACCGAACATCTTGACGTAGACGATAAAGGCGACTATCACACCGATGGTGATCCCTCCGTTCAGAACCATCAGCGCACCGACGATGCAAACCAGGAGGTACGACAGATGACTCACGAAACCGGTGACGGCAGGAAGCAGACCGACCGTGACCTCCGATTTCAGACAGCTATCCCTCAGGTCCTCGTTGATATCATCGAACCTCGCCTTGGCATCCCTCTCCCCGCAGTATGCCATAACCACCTTCTTCGACGAGTACACCTCTGAGATGAGATCGTACATCCTCCCGATGTTGGACTGCTGGCTGCGGTAGTACCTCTGAGTGGACCTTATAACCACCACGGATGCCACGACACCGAGCATTGAAGAGCCGACAACGACGAGGGTCAGCCTCACATCGGTGACGAGCATCATGATGACGCACATGACGAATGCCGCGATCCCGTGTACGAACGCTCCGAGACTGCTGTTCATCGCTGCCCCGATGGTGTCCGTGTCGTTGGCGAACCTGCTCATCAGGTCCCCGCGGCCTAAAGAATCAACATATCCCAGCGGGAGACGGTTCATCTTCGATGCCATATCCCTGCGGAGATGTCCGCTGATGGTCTGCGATATGGTGGATGTTATCCTGTACCTGCCGAAGGACATCAGTGTGGATCCCAGATACAAGGCGAAGATGATCGCCGCGATCACCGACACCGCATGGATGTCGATGTTCCCGGTACGAAGACCGGCCTCGATGATGTCGGTCATCCTGCTGAGCTGATTGGGTGCCAATGCGGCCAGCAAGGATTCCACCACGGCAAGGATGATGGCGAGGAGGAACGGCCACGCATACCTACCCATGTACTTGATGATCCTCTTCCACGCCGGGATCAGGGATTTGGGACTGTCCATGATCACCCCGGCCGGATTCTTCGACCTGCCGGTCATGTATGCCGCCCTGGCAGGCATCTCAGTCATCCTCCCCGATCTGCGATTCAGCTATCTCGCGGTAGACCTGACACGCATCCATCAGTTCGTCATGCGTACCGATCCCTACCATGCGTCCCCTGTCTAGGACAACTATCCTGTCGGAATCGATCACCGTACCGATCCTCTGTGCAACTATCACCACGGCGGCATCCCCGACCCTTTCCCTCAGGGCCATACGGAGGTCCCTGTCGGTTCTGAAGTCCAATGCGGAGAAGGAATCATCGAAGACGTAGAATGCAGGTTTCTTATGGACCGCCCTGGCGATGGCTATCCTCTGCTTCTGACCTCCCGAGAGGTTCTTGCCGCGCTCCTCCACCCTGGCATCCAGTCCACCCATGTCCTCCACGAAGGAATCGGCCATGGCGACCCTGAGCGAATCCCATGCACCCTCGTCGGAACGGTCTGTTGTCCCGTAGGTGACGTTGTCCCTGATCGTCCCGGATAGGATGGAGTTGTCCTGTGAGACGAAACCTATGGTCCCCCTCAAGGAATCGAGGTCAAGGTTGCGGATATCTCTTCCTCCAAGGGTTATGGAACCGGATGTGGGGTCGTAGAACCTCGGGATGAGGTTGACCAGGGTCGTCTTCCCGGATCCAGTGGACCCGATGATTGATACCGTCTCACCCCTCCTGACCTCGAACGAGATGTGGAGAAGGGTGTCCTCGGCGGAACCGGGGTATCTGAAGGACATATCCTCAAACCTCAGCACATCGGCATCGGATACGTTGGAATCACCGCCGACTATGGTGGGATCTGTGTCGATGACCTCGTTTATACGCTGGGATGCCACGGATGCCCTGGGCATCAGGTTGAACATCTGTGTCAGGGTCCTGAATCCGTTGAGGATCATCACGGCGTATGTCGCGAAGACGATCATGTCGGAGAAGAGGACCAGACGGTCGCCATAGCCGTACGTGCCGGCAATGATCAGCGCACCGACCCAGTACACGGCCATGGTCAGACTGTTCCTGATGAGGGAGTTGAACGGCACGTTGAAGGACATGGCATGGTAGACACGGAGGTTGTTACGGGTCAGCTCACCGTTGGCCTCCTCGAACCTGTCATCCTCGAACCTCTCGGCGTTGTATGCACGTATCACCCGTATCCCGTCCACCAACTCGGATGAGATGCGGTTGACACCGTCTGTCAGTTTCTGAACACGTCTGAATCCGGGAAGCGTCCTGCTGAGGATGGAGCCCACGAGACACAGCATCAGGAGGACCGCCATGGCGGTGACCCCCGTCCAGGCGAGGTGTCCTGAGGATATCTTCATCAACGCCCAGATGCAGATGACCGGGGCCCTCATCAGGGACTCCATGGTGATCCCGATGAAGTCCTGGATCTGCTTGATGT
>JAEDJU010000155.1 GCA_016296195.1 Candidatus Methanomethylophilaceae archaeon
TTCCGATGAACATGATCCCCGCCTGCAGGGCATCGTTGTACATGACGGCGATGATTCCTCCGTAGACGACGTAGACCGCAACGACGATGGACAGTGCGATGAGGATGTAGTTGTAGTACTCTGTGAGGCCGGTGATGACTGCAAGGGAGTTGACTCCTCCTTTGAGGACAGCAGCGGCATAGATGGGCATCATGACGATGATCAGAATTGCGGTGAAGGCCCTGATTCCCTTGGAATTGTAGACCTTGCCGAGAAGGTCGGCGAAGGTAGATGCGCCGTACTTCTTACCGATGCGCCTGGTCTTCTTTCCGAATACCAGGAAGGCGACGACCAGACCCACGAAGAGGTTCAGGAAGCACAGCCACATGAGCGACATTCCATGGACAGCTGCCTGTCCACCGAATCCGATGACGGCAGATGCGCTCAGGAACGTTGCTCCATAGGACAGCGCGATGATCATCGGGCTTGTCTTGTGCCTTCCGAGAAGGAATTCCTCATTGTTCTTGGTGTTCTTGTATCCGTATATTCCGAGGAAAAGTGTCACTATAACGAATGCTACGGCCATAACACCGAAAATGGTCAGGTTGACACCTTCAGCTGCCATCCTGCTCATCCTCCTCTTCTGCTCCTTTCCTTCCCTGGATTAATCCGTATGCCACACAGAATGCTACACAGAGGAAGCATCCGACATAGGACAACCAGATCCAAGGATCAGCTATTCCTAAGACGCTCATGTCTTTCACCTTCACCCATGCTAACATGTAGCACGGTATGAATGCTGGATGTGATTTCTATATATAATAATGATGGAATATTTTGATTTAGAAAAACAATATCTTAAATATTATGAATTTTGTAAATATTTAATAATTATACATCATATTGTACATATGAATATTCTTGTATTACATAAAAAAATCAAATGGATTGATACTGAAATGGGATGATAATTCCAATATTCTCCAATTGGATGGATATCCTTCAAACATTCTGTTGGAACCATAGCTCCAAAGTTATTTTATATGGGCCGATTATCAGGTGGTTGTCTGGCTTGACCGGGGAGCTTGGCGTGCCCTATACCGTAAATCGTCAATATACGGGGTGACAGCAGGGGGCGGCTCCTCTGAACATTCAAGCCCATCGAGCGACTATGAGATCTTGTCCTGTAGAGTCGGTGTTTGCAAAGAAAACAGCCGGAGGGTTGTTGTTCATGCATCAATCGGGGAAACCGGGTCAGGTCCTGACGGGAGCAGCCTCACTCCGAACTACTGACGTTTACGGGGTGGCAGGGTTGAGAAGCGACGTGGCAAACTTGAACTGGGATGAGGGGTCCACCCCTGTGGCCAGGCGCTGTTTTGATACAAACTCTTGAAAGAAGAAAGAAAAAGGGTTTTTGTGGATCAGTTGATCTTCACACCGGTGATGATATCCTTCGAGAAATCGAAGAGAACCACTGAATCCTGACCGTCGGTGAGTCTGAGGATCTTGGAATCATCCACCTTTCCGACAACGGCACCGTCACATCCGACCTCTGCGAAGATCTCGATGATCCTCTGGGAGTTCTCGGGAGGACATGCGAAAACGAATCCGCATCCCTGGTATGAGAGTGCCCATTTGATGTCATCGACATCCGCCGGTTTCGGGATACGGGTGATATCAACTGTAGCACCCTTGCCGGAGGATTCCAGCATCATCCCCAGTGTTCCCACATGACCAGGATTGCTCATATCCTTGCATGAGTGTGCGAGATGCTCCTCTCCGACCTTGGCAACGGCCTCCATCTGGGCCTGGACGATCTCATCCGATTTCTCCATGGTCGTCACATAGGCATAGGGGAGTTCCTGCGGATAGAAACCATCCAGGTCCATGACGAATACGATGTCATCGCCTGCACATGCGGTGCTGCTCCTGAGGAGTGCATCCTTTCCAACGTTACCCACTATCGCCACGTCGATGGCGTTGTAATGGCAGTCGGGATGTGTGTGTCCTCCGACGATGGGAACGTTGAACTTCCTCACACCCTCTTTCAACCCGCGGAGCAGCTCGTCCGATATCCTGCCTTCCATGACGGACATGACATCGACCATTCCGAGGGCACGTCCGCCCATGGCCGCGATATCGTTGACATTGACCAGCACGGCGAAATATCCCGCGTAGAAGGGGTTCACTGCGAGAAGGGATTCCATGATACCATCTGTGGCGAACAACACGTACTGGTCGCCCACGTCCAGGGCTGCCGCATCCTCGCCTTCGGCTGCGGCGACGTGTGGGAATCCTTTCGTGGGTAGGAGGTCGACGACCTCGTGGATAGCATTCTTCCTGGTCACTCCGGGGAAGTTCCTTATAGCATCTGCAATGGATTGAAGAGACATTTGTCAACACCTGGTTCGGATGATCGTTACCGCCACAACCCGCTTCTGCGGAGATGCCATATGCACACGAAGCTCAGGACTACCATGGCTCCGAAGAGTATCAGATAGGTGTACGGGAAGTCCATGCCCGGAAGGTCCACGTTCATTCCGTAGAAACTGGCAATCATGGTGGGTATGGAGATGATCAGTGTGATCGATGTCAGGAACTTCATGGTGTTGGCGAGGGAGTTGTTCAGATCCGCCTCCACCAACTGCCTGGTTCCCTTGATGATCTGACTGTACGTGTTGGTCATCTCCAGCGCCTGGCTGGTCTCGATGATGACATCGTCCATGAGATCCCTGTCCTCAGTGGACGATATGAAGCGCGACTGCTTGCTTATCCTATCGATTATGGATGTGTTCACGCTCAGAGATGTCTTGAAGTAAACCAGGTTGGACTCCAACTCATGGAGCTCGAATAGATCGTCCCTCCTGGTTGCCTTGCGTATCGATTCCTCGATCGCCATGCGCTTGACCTCGATGTATTTGAGGTCCGCCTGATAGTTGATGGCGATCCTGAAGAGGATCTGGAGTACGAAACGGGGACGGTTGGCCACGTTCACAATGTTCATGGTCTTGTTCTTCCCCGTTATGAGGTTGCTCAACGCGAAGAGTTCCTGCAGACAGACCGTGATGATCGCGGTGTCGGTGACGGTGATGGAGATAGGGTATGTGGTGAACTCCTCGCGTCCGTTCCTCCATTCCCTCGTAGGTGCATCGACAAGGATCAGGGTGTACTTGGGGGTGACCTCCGCCCTGGACCCTTCCTCGTCATCCAGAGCTGCCGTCAGGGCCTCCCTGTCGAGGTTGAGTGATGTCTGCACATAGTCTATCTCTTCCACAGTCGGATTGACCAGGTTGATCCAGACGTCCTCCTTTATGGAGTCGGTCTTGTAAGGCCTTCCTTCCTTCATCTCGTAGATGTCGATCGTCATCTGATCATCCTCACAGGAGGAAAGAGATGAACACCAGTGCGAACATGAATAATGTCACGGTCGACACGCTGTTCGATACACTGTCGCTCATCTTCTGGCGCCTCTCCGTATCGGAGACACCGCACTTCTCCAGCAACCAGTTTATTCCACCGGCGAATATGAACCCTCCGTCGAAGGGGTAGGCCGGCAGGGCGTTGGATATTCCTAGGA